>DASXUZ010000248.1:0-8490 GCA_036504555.1 Prolixibacteraceae bacterium
GTTGCGGCTATCAGCAATGGTGTCTTTGATCAATTCGCCATACTGGTCACGTACCAATTTGCCAATCGAATCGGTGCGGTATTTGGTAAATGTGTTTCCTCTGAAGGGTTGAAATTCCGCCACATCGTTGTTTGACTGTGGGCGATAGACATCAGCGACCCATTCATTCACGTTGCCGGCCATACAATAAAGGCCGAAATCGTTTGGATCATACGACATGACAGGGGCAGTGATATCGGCATTGTCATTCAGACTTCCGGCCATCCCCATTAAGTCACCACGGCCACGGGTAAAGTTAGCCATCATTCTTCCTTTGGTCTTTTTGGAATTATTGCGCAAATAGCTGCCATTCCATGGATACAGCTTCCGATCGGTCAACAATTCATCCTCGGTGTTGCCCACCAGGCCTAAAGCGGCATATTCCCATTCGGCTTCGGTGGGAAGGCGATAATTGGGTAGCAAAAGTCCATCTTCCCAACGAACGCGTCTTTGTGTTCCAGCAGCATCTTTCAATTGTTTTTTGCCCCCGGTTCCCTGGTACAATCCGGCCAAAAAGGATTCAGTGGTAAATACACTTGAGTCTCTTTGTGCATTGTCGGGTTCAATGATGCCTTTGTCCATCAGTATTTTTTCGTTCACCCGGTCAGATCTCCATTTGGAATAAGCATCTGCCTGTTTCCACGAAACGCCCACTACCGGATAATTCCCATAAGCCGGATGGCGAAGGTAATTGCTGACATAGGGTTCGTTGTATGCCAAATTTTCACGCCATACCAAGGTGTCGGGCAGCGCTGATTTGTATTTTTCCAATTTCTCGGGATAGACTCTTCTTAACCAGAACAGGTATTCGCGGTAATCAAGGTTCGATACCTCTGATTCATCCATGTAAAAGGAAGCCACGGTAACTCTTTTGGGAACATTGTTCCAGGCGTACATCACATCTTGTTCAACCCGGCCCATGGAGAAGGTTCCTCCCTGGATGAATACCAGTCCTGGCCCGGTTGCCTGTGCGTAATTGTCATCAGATTGAAAACCACCTATTTTAGGATCACCGAATTCCCAGCCTGTCGAATGAGAATCACCTGATTTTCCGCCACCTTTTCCAAATAATCCGCATCCTGCCATTAAAGCAGCAAGACCAAATAACATTATGGATTTAAATTTCATCTGTTTATAATTTGATTTTAATGGTTTAATTGAATTCCCTGGCAATTATTCAGCTAATTGTGCGATCGTTCAACATGGCCCTTTCATTGATTAACTCTTTTCTGTTTTTAAGACTTACAAATATAACTAAATTGTTGAATTGATATTGTTCGCTTATTCAATCTTTTTTTGGGCCGATTTGTTTCTTCTATGTATTTTTGCTTTTCTTTATTGGGAGAAGAGCTGGAAATATCTATTTGCAACATCCAGAATAACAATATAATTTCAATTCCATCGTTTATTGATTATCTATTTAAACCATAGCAATGCGAAGATTATTACTTTTTTGTATTTTTCTAGTGAATACATTTTGTGTTTGGTCAGTCGATCTTCATAGGAAAATTGATTGGTATCCAGCTGTTTCAGATCAAAAGTCGGATGAGCGGACTGCTGCTGGTTTATTTAAAGGCGCTGTTCTGGAGAACGAAAATGCCCTGCCAATGTGGGTTGAAAGCTTCGAGCTTGAATCCTCCAATGCACAGCTAAGCATTTCCGATACCGTATTTGAACCTTTCAACAATAATTCATTCGTTTTGCCTGATTCAATAGGCTCCGAGCTGAAATATTCGACGCTCATAGGCACTTCTGCCGGTAAATCTCATTTGCGGGTTTCCATTTTTCCTTTTGTCAAAAGAAATAACCAGGTTCTGAAGCTCACCGAATTCACCATTTCAATCAATGAGAATCCCAATACCTTAAAATCAGGCATGGCAAGTTTTGCATGGAAGTCCAGCTCGGTGTTAAATTCTGGAAAGTGGATCAAGATCAAAGCGACCAGCAAAGGCATTTACAAAATCACCTATGATCAGATAAAAGCCTGGGGCTTTGCCAATCCTGAAGAAGTTTGTTTGTATGGAAACGGGGGAGCGATGTTGCCCGTTCTAAACAAGGACTTACAAACCGACGACTTGCTGGCCTATCCTGTTTGGAAGGGCAAAGACAATGCGAACAAGGACTGTTTGTTTTTTTACAGCTCAGGCAATATTCAATTGAAGTATGACATTGAGTCGGGAACCCTGTCGCATCAGCAAAATTATTATTCCACTGAAACTTATTTCTACCTGTCCGATCAAAGTCCACCGCTGCTGATCAACAAGGCTGCTGAATTGGCTGGAACTGCCGGTAGACAGGTGACCTCGTATCCGAATTATACCTATTATGAAAAAGAATTGACCAACCTGATAGCCTCCGGAAGCCATTGGTATGGTGAACATTTCAGCATGGGGGGTACCCAAATCATTAACATTTCACTTGACAATCCAGATGTGTCACAAACTGCCTTGATGAAGGTATCTGCCGCTGCCAGGTCTTCGGCATCCAGCAGCATGGATGTAATAGGAAATGGAAAAGTATTGCTGAATATGCCCTTTGGCGTATACAGCGATTATATATTTGCCCGTAATGTGGAAAAAGGAACTTCCTTAACCCTTTCAGGAAAGACCCTTCAATTGAGATTGACCTACAATGCATCCAACAGCGTGTCTGAGGCCTGGCTTGACTATGTTGGTATCAATTATCAAAGCGCCCTGAGCATGAGTTCTGATGCAGTCAATTTCAGGGGCAGAGGGGTGAATGGAGCCATTCAACTTTCTGAGTTTGTACTTTCAGGGGCTACTTCAGAAACCAAGATCCTGAATGTGACCGATCCTCAGCATGTGATTGAAATGCCTGTAAGCATTGCGGATGGACAGCTGAAATTTAAATCCAATTCAGCCTTCATGAATGAATACGTGGCCTTTAATCCGGGGGGAAACTTTCCTGTGCCCGAGAAGGTGGCTGAGATTCCCAACCAAAACCTGCATGGGGAGGAATTAACACAGATGATTATTATTTCAAATTCCAAACTTTTGACTGAAGCCAATGAGTTGGCAGAGTTCCATAGGACGACCGATCAAATGTCCGTTCAGGTGATCACCCCTGATTTGATCTACAACGAGTTCTCTGGCGGCATGCCTGATCCAGGGGGTATTCGCAACTTCTTAAGGATGTGTTTCGACAGGGGAAGACAATCAAGTAAAAATACCTTGAAATATGTGCTGCTCATGGGCGATGGTAGCTTTGACAACCGGAATATACAGGGCAAAAATCTGAACCTGCTCCCAACTTACCAATCCGAAGAATCATTGTCACTGACCGATTCGTATGTCACAGATGATTTTTTTGTCATGCTGGATGAAAGTGAAGGGGGAGTTGGTGGAATCATCGATCTTGGAATTGGACGGATTCCTGCCAATACAGAAGAGGAGGCCAAGGCAGTGGTCAAGAAAATTAAAACCTACCGCCAGCAGGAGGCCTTGGGCAATTGGCGCAATACGGTCACTTTCATTGCCGATGACCGCGACGGGAATACTCACATGCAGCAGGCTGAAGATCTGGCTGTTTATGTGAATAAAACTTATCCTGCTTTCTTTACCGATAAAATTTACTTTGATTCGTATAAGAAAATCCTCTCTGCCGGTGGCGAGAAATATCCCGATGTCACCGAGGCCATTATCAATCGGGTAAAAAGAGGAACCTTAATCATGAATTATACCGGTCATGCCAATGAACGAAACCTGGCCGATGAATCGGTGCTGGATATTGGAATCATCGACTCCTGGACCAATTACAATCGCCTGCCCCTTTTTGTAACGGCCACCTGCGAATACAGCCGGTTCGATGCCAACGAAACATCGGCTGGTGAACACATCCTTTTCAATCCTCTTGGCGGAGGCATCGGGCTCTTCTCAACGACCCGCCTGGTTTATTCAGGGGCCAATTCTACCTTGAATGGCAAATTCTTTGAATATGTATTTGAAAAAGACCCACAGGGAAATAATTTACGCCTGGGCGATGTCATGCGCCTGGCAAAAGCGGCTGCCTTCACCGGTAAAAATCAACTCAATTTTACGCTTCTGGCCGATCCTGCCCTTCGGCTGGCAAATCCTGAAATGAAGGTGATGACCACCAGTATTGATGATAAAAGTACCGAACTGCAGGCCGATACCATTCGAACTCTTTCGGTGGTGAAGGTCAAAGGCTATGTGGCCGACAGTAACGGAGAAAAACTCTCGACTTTCAACGGTGAAATAATCCCCACCGTCTATGATAAAGCCATGGAAGTGCGCACCTTGGGCAATTCCAATCAGATGCCAATGGATTATACGGTGCAGAACAATGTTATTTACAGCGGATTGGCCAGTGTGAAAGATGGTGAATTCGAATTTTCATTCTTTGTTCCCAAAGATATTTCATACAAGTTGGACAAGGGCAAGATCATTTATTATGCCTACAATGAAACCCAGGATGCCCAGGGCTACTTTGATGATTTCTATATTGGGGGAACTTCCAATAACGTTATTTCAGATTCCCAGGGACCATCGATCGACTTATTGATGAACTCCAATTCGTTCAAAGACGGAGGGACAGTGAGTGCCAATGCGGTCCTGATTGCCAATATCACCGATGAAACGGGTATCAATACCGCCGGAATAGGCATCGGCCACGATATTACCGGTGTGCTCGACGGCGACAATTCAAAAGTACTGGTGTTGAACGATTATTTTCAGGCCGCCAAGGATACCCACACTGAAGGCTCGGTTATTTTTCCCCTTGCAGATCTGGCCGAGGGAAATCATACTCTGCTTGTCAAGGTATGGGATGTCTTGAATAATTCGTCTGAAAAGGAAATTCATTTTGTGGTCAAAGACGATTTCAGGATTGAAAGTGTCGCCTGTTATCCCAACCCGATGCAGGACAAGACCAGCTTTGTGTTTACCCACAATCAGCCCGATCAAACCTTCGAAGTCACCCTTGAAATTTTCCAGCCTTCAGGCGCAAGGGTGGATATGCTCACGACAAATGTCGGTTCTCATGGCACCGAAAGCCTTCCCCTGGAATGGAATCCAGCTGAAAGGTCCGTGCAAATGAAGGCTGGCGTTTACATCTATCGCATGACCGTTACCGCAGATGGAAAGACGGGCAGTGGATCAGGCAGGCTAGTTTTTGTTTACCGATAAAAAATGTCAAACAGGGATCGGCCTCAATACTTTTTCCACGCTTGAACCGTTAGTCTTTTTGAAGTAATAAAAAATTATGCCACTCCTTAACAAAATTGTATATTTACACATTCAAATTTCACCCAATTGATATGAAGAAAAGAAATTTTTTACTGGCTGTAGTTCTTTTAGTCGGAATACAGATTCAGCATGTAAATGCTCAACAAGAAAAAGGCTCCACTACCGGGGCCAATACCATCACCACCGGTGTGCCGTTTTTAACGATTGCCCCTGATTCCCGGTCTGGAGCTATGGGAGATGCCGGTGTGGCCCTTTCACCTGATGTGAATTCGCAGCATTGGAATGCTGCCAAATATGCATTCGTTGAAAGTGAAATGGGAATCGCCTTGTCCTATACGCCCTGGTTGCGTAACCTGGTCTCCGACATCAACCTGGCATACCTGGTGGGCTACAAACGTTTGGATGACCAACAGACCGTGAGTGCTTCGCTGCGCTACTTTACATTGGGCGATATTACTTTTATGAGTGATCAGGGTGAAGCACTCGGTAACCAAAGCCCCAATGAATTTGCTTTTGATGTGGGGTACACCCGTTTGCTTTCCGATAAATTCTCCGGCGCTGTTGCCCTTCGGTACATTCGTTCCGACCTCACCGGTGGACAGATGGTCAACAATACGGAAACCCATGCCGGTAGTACTTTTGCCACTGACGTGTCATTCTACTACCAAAACGAGATCCGCGTAAACCGCAAGATGTCGACCATTGCCGCAGGTATCAACCTTTCCAATATCGGGGGTAAAATTTCATATACCGATGGCGAAACCAAAGACTTTATCCCTGCCAACATGAAATTGGGGGTTGCCTATACCACCGAAATGGATAAATACAATACCATTACTTTTGCCTTCGATGCCAACAAATTACTGGTTCCAACACCCGATACCGCCAGGGTGGATATTTTTGAAGGTGCAGGTTCCAACAAATCGGTGGTGGCTGGTATCTTTTCCTCTTTTAGCGATGCCCCGGGCGGAATGAGGGAAGAATTGAAGGAAATTACCTTTTCCCTGGGTGCTGAATATTGGTACAACAAGCAATTTGCATTGCGTGCCGGTTATTTTTACGAAGATGCCAGCAAAGGAAACCGCAAGTTCTTTACCGCAGGAGCCGGTCTGAAAATGAATGTGTTCGCACTCGATTTCTCCTACCTGCTGCCCGTTGCCCAGAATAATCCGCTGGCCAATACCCTGCGCTTTACCCTTTCGTTCGACTTCGAAGCCTTTAACAAGCAGCGTAGATAGTTGTATTTTTATTGGAGAATCAACGGGCTCTTTGATATTGAATGCAAGATGTTTTGAAATGAAAAAATCCGTATTTTTACTCAAAATATAGAGCAATGTTGATAAAAACAAAAGTACTTAAAGCGATCAAACAGCTACCTGATGAGTTCTCCATTGACGAAATGATTGATAAGATGATCCTGCTTGAGAAAATTGAGATTGGTCTTACTCAGGCAGAAAAGGGTGAAGTAATTTCACATGAAGATTTGGAAAAGGAAATTGACAAATGGTTCGATTGAAATGGACCAAACAAGCGATGAACGACTTAAAGGGAATCGCAGAATACATTTCCAAAGACTCTAAAAGATATGCAAATCAGCTTATTAGGAGGATTCATGTTAAAGTCGGATTACTTAGAAATCAACCTTATAGCGGAAGAATGGTGGATGAACTCGGAAGAAAAGATGTGAGACAGCTTTTAGAAGGAAATTATAGGATTATTTATCGAAAGGTTAGTATCAATCAAATAGAAATTTTAACCATTCATCATTCAGCCCAAAGGTTAAAACCTCCTGTCATCATGTAATCACTATGCTAAGTGATACTTAATTTCTAAATATATGAATTTCCGCATTGGATATGGATACGATGTACACCGCTTAGCCGATGGGGAAACCCTGTGGCTGGGCGGTATTTTAATTCCTCACAGCAAGGGAACAGTTGCCCATTCCGATGGCGATGTGCTGATCCACGCCTTATGTGATGCCATGCTAGGTGCTGCCAGGATGGGCGATATCGGCCGCCATTTTCCCGATACATCTTCAGACTTTAAGAACATTGACAGCAAAATTTTGTTGACTAAGACCAACGAACTGATTGCCACCAAAAACTGGCGTGTGGGAAACCTGGATGTGACGGTCGCTGCACAGCAGCCCAAGCTGAAGGCCTTTATTCCTGAAATGGAAAAAACCATTGCCCGCATACTGGGTGTCGAGGAGGATGTAGTGTCCATAAAAGCTACCACCACTGAAGAACTGGGCTTCGAAGGAAGACAAGAAGGTATCTCGGTTCACGCGGTGGTATTGCTCGAAAAAGTCAGCTAAATCTTCAGTTCAGGTTTTTATTTTATTTCAAATAAAAGTCATTGTACTTCATTGATATTTGTACCTGCAAATACAGTAGGAGAGGCAAGGCAAAAGCTAAAAAATTGGCTATGAAAAAAACACTCGTGATCGGGGCAAGCGAAAATCCCGAACGTTATTCCAACAAGGCCATCCTGGCTTTGATTTCACACCATCAGCCCGTGGTGGCTTTGGGCCTGAAAAATGGGGCTGTTGCCGGGGTCACCTTTCATACAGAAAAAGAACCGTTTGAAGATATCGATACCGTTACCCTGTACATTGGTCCACGAAATCAGCCTGAATATTATTCCTACATCATTGGCTTAAAGCCACGACGGGTGATCTTTAACCCCGGCACAGAGAATCCTGAATTGATCGCCCAGTTAGAGGACGCAGGCATTGTGCCCGAAATAGCCTGTACCCTTGTGCTGTTGGCCACCGGTCAATACGATTAGGCGATGCATACGATTTCATCCCTGGAAGAGTTCAGGACTTTGTTGGAAGAAAATCAGGCTGTGCTGGCTTATTTCTCTACCGAGGCCTGTTCTGTGTGCAAAGTTTTAAAGCCCAAAGTGATCCAGATGTCCCAGGAGTCCTTTCCTCAAATCAAGACCGTCTACATCCAAACCGATCAATTGCCAGAACTATCAGCCCAGATGCGCATTTTTACAGCCCCTACCGTGGTTATTTTCTTTGAGGGACGAGAAGCCATCCGCAAGAGCCGCGCATTCGGAATCGAAGAATTAAAGGCTGAAATACAGCGTCCCTACTACCTGCTCTTTGAGTAGTTTATTTACTCATTTAACCAATCATTTCCCACTCATTTTATTTATCTGGCCTGCACTGCCTTTGGCCCTTTCTCTGATAGGGTACAGCATTCCCATGTAG
>DASXUZ010000249.1:0-2780 GCA_036504555.1 Prolixibacteraceae bacterium
AAGCTTCAGTATTTCATCATCATAGTAGCGTGAATACTTTGGATTGTCTCCCCCCAGGTAGTGTTTTCTTCCCTCATAGAGGTGAAGTTCAAAATAATTTCCCTCCTTTTCCATGGCACTTTCAAAATATTGAACAGTCCATTTTGGAACCTGTTCATCATCACTGCCATGAAATTCAATCATGGGAGGTAATCCTTTTCGAACATGATGGGCTGGAGAAATGCTCCAGATCTGATTTCTGCGATCGGCCAGCAGGCGGTCGCACCAGGCCTCAACTGGATTTACACAGGCCGAAAACAACAAAAGGGCATCTGGGCGACAGCTGACACCAAGGTCATCTGATTTTTCATTGTACTGTTCAATCATGGCCGTGGATAAGGCCAGATGACCTCCGGCAGACTGGCCGGCTGCCACTATTTTATTGCTGTCAAGATGAAATTTCTGGGCCTTTTCACGTACCCAGCGCATGGCTGATTTGGCATCCATCAGGGACTCAATGGGACTGATCGTTTTATGTGGAGTTACTCCATTTTCAATCGACAAACGATAATTGACAGAAAAGGTCACAATCCCCAATCTGGCATATCGTTCACAAGTAGTAAAAAACTCACTTGGGGTTCCATAGGCCCAGCCCCCGCCATGAAAGAAAACAATGGCCGTATTATTTTCTCGTTCAAACGATTGATCCGTATAAAAAATATCAATGGTTAATTTCAGCGAGTCAATGGTTTTATATACTTCCTGAATATGGATTACCTCTCCATTTGTTTGGACGGCATAGGAATCGAAGGCCCAAAAGAAAAGCATCAAGCAGAGATTAATCAATTTCCATTTCATGATTTCAGGTTTATATATTTAATTTTGTCTATCGCATCCATTTAGACGATCCATTTTCTTTCCCTTTTGAAATCGGGTGTTAAAATAGTAGATACCGTATTTGCATTGTCAATGACCTGGAAATCGAACATCCCCACACAGGTAAAATCTGCCCCATTCTCAAAAGCGAATCTGATGCCATCTTCAGGCTTTATCGCCCCTGCAGCAAGTACTTTATAGGCAATCCAAGGCGTAGGACATGTTTTGAAGAAATTGGCCGTATCCTCTGCAGATGCGCACCAGATGTTGTCATGAAATTCATTGATATTTTGACTTTCAGGTTTCACGGAAAAGAAATCATCCCGGGTTTCTTTGGGCTGCGCTGACCAGTATTTGTCATGATGGAAGGTCTTCATGAAAAAATCAACCTCAATTTTGTTTTCCACACAAGCCATTGGCACTTTAATCGAATGACCCGCCACTCCTGCAATGAGCCCCTGACTTTTGATGTATTCAACGGGTTTAGAAAGGTGTTCAATCTGATTCTCATAGACATATTTATCGGCTACGTTTCCCATCACAAATGCACCAACCGCTCCGTTATCAATGGCCAATCTGACATTTGAAAGGTCTTCATTTTTGGGATATGTCTGGGCCAGCCATTGAATTTTGCCTCCCCTGTCCCAGAATTTCTTTAATATCCTGATGGTTTGTTCATCGCAGCGCATGATGGTTGTATTGATGCCGCAAGCCTCATACAACCAAAGTGTTTCGATCACTTTTTCATCGGTGAAGTAATTTTTTATAAATGATGAGACATAAATCAGGTCACGGGCATGGGCAAATCCGCTAATCAGGTTACCACCCGGTATAATCCGGCTCATTTCAACATGCTTAATTTTACCCATTGGAACTTTTCCCTTCAGTTCGTCCAGATTGATTTTCTTCCCGGTTAAAATAGTCGCACTACTTTTGGCATCCGTCTGAAGGTTATTTTCCTCGTAACCCATCCACCCATTCTGTTTGACCATACCCCAGAATGCAGCGCCAAAAACAGGTACAACTGCCAGGTTTTTAATCAGTTCACGACGACTACCAACACCTGATTCAAGTATTTCGTGATTGACACTGCGCGGAAATTTCTTTTCTTTCCTTTTCTCAAAATACTGATTAATCGAGTGTTCAATGCCCCACAAATAATCTTTCCGGAAAGAAGCAAACAAGATTAACAGGCCAGCCTCAATCAGATTTTTGTCGATCAGAAAATAATGACCCTCAAGGGGCACTCCTGAATTCATAAACGGAGGATTGGCTATATAATACAAGAGAAGTAACAAAGCCCCCGATATACTGGCAATACGGGTAAACAAACCCAGGAACAATCCAAGACCAATAAAAACCAATCCCCAGGTGTTGAATTGATCAACGATCGTTAAAGCCTTTGGGTGGGCAATGATCCAATGGAAAAAACCTGAGAAGAGCCATTTGGATTCCATTAAATAAGCAGCACTTGACCAGTTTGGATTGGCAACTTTCGAAAGACCTTCAAATAAAAAATGCCAGCCTACCAATATCCTCAGACCCGTCAGGATGGCAGGCATATATTTTTGCTGTTGATTCTTTTCCATAAGGTTATTTAATTGGTGTGAAGCATTTTTACCGAAATCCAAGTTTGTTGTTTTGAAAATGGAAAACCCTGCGGAACAGTGTTTATCAACTATAAAAATAATGAAAAATATTATTTAAACTACGTTTAAGAACCATGATTTTGATTTTTTGGCCCGATGAATGGATTTCTGATGGTTTTAAGACAAGGAATTGGAATCACGGTTCGAAAATTTAGAAATTTGAATTGCCCCTCAGACAAGAATTGTTGCCCAAATGGTATGCAGCAAGGATCAGCTCTGGCCCGGTTATCTGCATCTGTAATGTATCTGTAATCTAACTGTATTGTATCTGTAATG
>DASXUZ010000250.1:0-53146 GCA_036504555.1 Prolixibacteraceae bacterium
CCATTGTCAATAGTGACAAGCTATTCCTCGAATTGAGCCTGTATGAGAAAGATGCCGACAAAGTCTCCAAAGGACAAAATATAAGGTTCTTTATCAACAATGAAACAGAGAAGCACGATGCCATCATTCTTCAGACAGGCCAATCGGTCAGTGCCGATAAAACCTATAAAGTTTATGCCAGTGTGACAGGGGTTTGTAAAAACGTGTTGCCAGGAATGTATGTCAATGCCATTATCGAAACATCAGGAAATAGGGTGGCTGCATTGCCCCAGGAGGCCGTAGTTAGCTTCGACGACAAGGATTACATATTCATTTTTGACAAGAACAAGGAAGAGGACGGGAAGCCATTTACTGAATACCAGATCATTGAAGTCCAAAAAGGGGTGACCGATAATGGATTTACTGAAATTATATTGCCTGAAGGCTTCAACATCACCACCGCTAAAGTTGTTATAAAAGGAGCTTACAACCTGCTTTCGGCCAAGAAAAACGCCGGTGAAATGGCTTGTTAATGGATGATTGCATCAAACCAGAAAATATGACTGCTGTTATAAAATCAATCCTGATATTCATTCTGGCCGGGTTCTGTGAAATTGGTGGCGGCTATCTTGTTTGGCTGTGGCTGAGGGAGAATAAACCATGGTGGCTCGGTGCAATCGGATTGCTGGTCCTTGGACTTTATGGAGTTGTTGCAACGCTTCAGTCGGCTAATTTTGGAAGGGTATATGCGGCCTATGGCGGAATTTTTATCGTTTTGGCAATCCTTTGGGGTTGGAAAGTTGATGGATTTATTCCCGATAAATTTGACATTCTGTGAGGTGCCATCGCTCTGTTGGGCATGGCTGTCATCATGTATGCTCCCAGAAGTTAAGTTGAACCAATTATTTTGAGTTAGCCACATGATCGGATTAACAATTTTTATAAAGAATTATTATCCATAATGATCCATGGCTGGTTAAGAATATCGATCTTTACTAGATAATTTCAAGTAATTATAAACTTAAAAATCATATTATGAGCCTATTGGAACACTTTGATCACCCAGATAGAAAGCAGGACAAAGAACATTTCAGACATCTTATTCAAGTTGCAATGGCCGATGGAATCATTGATGCCAGTGAATTGAAAATGTTGCACCGAATGGGAAAGAACAGAGGGCTTACTGATCCTGAGATTGATGAATTATTGGAATCATCCATCAAATCAGCCTATAATCCCCCTTATGAATTGGAAAAGCGATTTGAACAACTGTACGGCATCATTAAAATGGTATTGGCCGATGGAAAAATCGACAGCAATGAAATGCGTCTGGCAAGTGGCCTTGCATTAAAATCGGGATTTGATGATGCCGAAATACCTGCATTGTTGTCCTTGTTGATCAAAGGAATTAAGGAAGAGGTAGAGGAAGAAGACCTTTTCAAACAATATAAAAAAACCATCATGACCTTAAAATAGTTGTTTCTTAGAAGGATTATATAAGAGTTTGAAACAGAAGTAAGAGAAACGATATAAAGGCGTATTTATAAGAACTGCCAAAAGCCTGGTAAAATCACGAAGTGGTTTTACCAGGCTTTTCCATATTTTATGAATACGACATTACTTATTCCCTATTGATTAGGGTCCGCTGAAAAACATTCATTTGCTTGATTAAATGTGTTTTACAACTACTTTTATCGAAATTGGATGCAAAATGAAAAGGTAAGTTACTTCAAAGAGTCTGCACCCGGTAAGCTTGGAATCTTGCCCCCTTAGTCTTTCAATCACCATGTAAAGGGGTGCTGTTCCCTGCCTTTGATCTGATACCCATTAGATACTCATCTGTAACCTTTCTGTATCCAGAGGTTACAGAAAGGTTACAGATGAGTTACACATGGGTTACAGATGACAGGTCGGACACAGCTCTCCAGTGAGAGGAGAAATGTAGTGAATCAAAGTATTGCAGGACTTGCTGAAAAACCCGTATATAGGTTTTTTGCAAGTCCTGATTAAACACATAGTCACTTAATACACATTGATTTTTTAAACTATGTGTACTATGTGCCTATGTGTTTAATTTTAAAAGACAGTTAGAATCTTTATCTTTGCTCAAAATTCCGGAAAATGACCAATCGCAAAATAATTGTTGCCATCGACGGGCATTCATCGTGTGGAAAAAGCACAATTGCCAAGGCGGTTGCCGCCAGGTTTGGATATGCCTTCATCGACAGTGGTGCTATGTATCGGGCTGTTACCCTGTTTGCACTGCGCCATGACTTGGTGGCCGATGGCCAGGTAAGGACCCAGGCACTGATCAAGGCCCTGCCACAGATTAAAATCGAATTCAAATACAATCCTGATTCACAAAAAAGCGATACTTACCTGAATGGCGAGAATGTAGAGGAAGAAATCAGGCAATTGCCCGTATCGCAGAATGTTAGCCCCGTTGCCACCATTGCTGAAGTACGTGCCGCGATGGTTCAACTGCAAAAGGAAATGGGGAAAAATAAAGCCATTGTGATGGATGGACGCGATATTGGGACGGTTGTTTTTCCTGAGGCTGAACTCAAACTATTTGTGACTGCATCAGCTGAAATACGCGCGCAACGTCGGTTTGATGAGTTGACGGCCAAAGGGGAATCGGTTTCCTATGAAGAAATCCTTGAAAATGTACAGAAGCGTGACCACATTGATTCAACCCGTGAAGCCAGTCCGCTTCGCAAAGCCGATGATGCCCTGGTCCTTGACAACAGCTTCATGACCCGCGAGGAACAACTCGAATGGGTCGTCAGGAAAGTTGAAGAGCGTTTACAATATAATGTTTAAAGTTCAAAGTTTAAAGTTTAAAGTTGCGTGCCGATCAAAGGCTAATCATCCTTTAACTTTTGAACATTAAACCTTTAACTTTATACTTTGAACTTTATACTTTAAACTCTTAACTTTGTATCGGCTTCAGAACAGTACGCAACTTTAAACTTTAAACTCATAACTTTAAACTCTTCCAGTGATTGTTGAAATTGACCAGAAATCGGGATTTTGTTTCGGTGTGTTGAATGCCATCGGGAAAGCAGAAGAAACCCTGGTAACAGAAAGTGTGCTTTATTCACTTGGCCATATCGTTCACAACGAACTGGAAGTAAAACGATTGCAGGAGAGTGGGTTGATAACAATCAGCCATGAAGAATTCTTCAAGCTCAAAGATTGCAAGGTGCTGATCCGTGCCCATGGAGAACCTCCATCGACCTACGAATATGCCCTTCAAAACAATATTCAACTGATTGACGCCACTTGCCCGGTGGTGCTAAAACTTCAGCAAAGGGTCAGAAAGGCCGCTGAAACCATGCGCGATGAAAGCGGCCAGGTAGTCATTTTTGGTCACCAGGGACATGCCGAAGTCACAGGGCTGGTGGGGCAAACCCTTGACAAAGCAATCGTGGTGGAACATCCCGATGATCTTAAAAAGATTGATCCTTCGCGACCGGTGGTTGTATTTTCGCAAACTACCAAATCGGTGGAGGGATTTAAAAAGCTGACTGAAAACATTCAAAGTCAATCGACCAGTGGTCGGGTAGAGGCGCACGATACCATTTGCAGGCAAGTTTCAAACCGGGTATTGTATTTGCAAAAGTTTGCCATCCGGTTTGAGGTCATCATCTTTGTCGGAGGCCTGCGCAGCTCAAACGCCCAGGTATTGTTTGATGTTTGCAAACAAAACAATGAGCGCAGTTATTTTGTTTCTTCTCCCGAAGATTTACAGTCCTCTTGGTTTACTGCAATTGAAACCGTAGGTGTTTGTGGGGCTACTTCTACTCCCCAATGGCTTATGGAAAAGGTGGCCGAAAGAATCAAAGAATTTTAAGTCTTCATTAATCTTACCCATTTTAGGCATTGACAGGTGCCCTTCATTAAAATAATTCCCTTTACTTTATACTTTCTTTGTTCAAACGATAAAATCATCACAATGACTATAAAAGCCCACATCGCAGAAGCTTCGCCCAGGAGAAAAAAATTGCAAACGATCGGTGTTTTTACTTCCGGCGGCGATGCCCCTGGAATGAATGCTGCCATCCGCGCGGTAACCCGTGCCGCTATTGCCAACAATTTAAATGTGATCGGAATCCGCCGTGGATACCAGGGAATGATTGAAGGCGATTTTATCCCCCTGAAATCATCCGATGTGAGCGGTATCCTTCAATTGGGTGGTACCATGCTTAAAACAGCCCGAAGCAGTGAATTCAGAACTGCTGAAGGTCGTGAGAAAGCTTACCAACAACTGGTAAAGGCCGAAATAGACGCAGTGGTAGTCATTGGAGGCGATGGTTCATTTACAGGTGCATTGACTTTATCCCAGGAATTCGATGTTCAGTTTGTCGGAATCCCTGGAACAATTGACAACGATCTGTATGGAACTGATTATACCATCGGCTATGATACTGCCCTCAATACAGTGGTTCAGGCCGTTGATAAAATAAAAGACACAGCCCGATCACATGGGCGTATTTTCTTTGTGGAGGTCATGGGACGTGAGGCTGGCCTGTTGGCACTCAACAGTGGAATTGCCTGCGGGGCAGAAGCCATTATGATCCCCGAGTCGGATGAACACCAGTCTCAAATGGAGAAATTCCTCAGTGAAGGATACAAACACAAGGAATCTAGTGGTATCATCATGGTGGCCGAAGGTGAAGAGGCCGGCGGTGCAATCAAAATCGCTGAAGATGTTCGTAAACAGCATCCTGAACTGGATGTACGGGTCTCTATTTTAGGCCATATACAGCGCGGTGGAAGCCCCACGGCCAAAGACAGGGTCAATGCCACCAAAATGGGAGTTGCCGCCATTGACGCCCTGCTGGATGACCAGAAAAGCATCATGATCGGGCTTGACAATGAAAAGATTGTACATGTCCCTTTCAACAAGGCTGTCAAGATGAACCATGCCATTGATACCAATTTACTGGATATCCAGAAACTGATTAATATCTAAAAACCTATTTGTCAAGAAAATCAATTACTGAAATATTCGCCTGGGTTAAGATGGCTTTAAGTGTACCTTCAGGTATATCGCCTGAATGATTTGGAATGGTGGTATATCTATTTGTTAAAGGATTATACCATATTTCATGACTGCCAGCGGCCTGTCTAAAGAATTCAAATCCGGCCCTTTTAAGTTTTTTAATTATCTCCCGATAACTAAAACCTGATAAACGGCCCATTTTAAACTCCTATTAAAATTGGATAATCAAAGTTGTCTGAAAACTCGGGCAACATATTAATTTGGTCTTCACTGCCTTCGATAAGTTTCTTAGCCACATCCCTCGCTATTTCTATGGTTTCGGCAATCGTTCTGCCTTGGGCAATCAAACCCTGAATATCATCTGAAGTGGCCAAATAATATCCTTCTGGTAGTTTTTGGATATGCAGACGAATTATTTTTTCCATTATTTTTTTCTCAAATATAATTAAAAGAATTCTTTAAGTCAAAATGATTTCTTTTCATCGCCACATAAAATACAATTGAAATTATAAAATAAAATCACCTCGCATGGTAAAGGGATGGAAACTATTGACTAAATTTATCTCCAAAACATTCAATGTCAATCTAATGAGTCAAAGTAGCCCGGCAGGAACTATCTGTTCACTAAAAAGTTGGATAACCCTGATCATCAGCCTATTTATTTGTATTTCAATACATGGGCAGGTCAATTCAACTTACTCCATTCTGGTGGCCGGTCATGCCTATGGCGCCCACGCTGGCCTGAATATCGGCTTGCATCCGCCTCTTTTGAATAAATTAAAGGTGAGGCCGGAGAACATCGTGGCTGCACTTATTCTAACCGGCGATATTGTCAATCATAGTACTCCGGCCAGCTGGGCCCAGGTAGCGCTTGAACTTTCAAACTTACAGTTACCTGCTTATTATGTGATGGGTAATCATGACAACAATTCAACAGGAATGGCGGTATTCCAGAAAAAACATGGGGGAACCTACTATTCCTTCACAATTCAAAATGACTTGTACATCGTGTTAAACAGTACTGAATCTGACAGATCCATATCTATAGCCCAGCTTGCATTTTTAAACAACCTTCTACAAAATACAGCTTCCACGAATAAACGGGTATTTATTTTCTTTCACGAACTCATCTGGGACAGTCACGAAATATACAAGCTGGTCAGAAGCAATGAACGCTCCAGGTACAATGAGATCGTGAAGGTTTCCAACTTCTGGCAAAAGGTCTATCCTGCGCTGACGGCCTATCCTGACAAGCACTTTTACCTGTTCGCCGGTGATGTGGGTGGAAACCCTGATGCGGTGGCTGCCTTTTATGACCGCTGGGCAAATGTGACCTTGCTGGCTTCTGGAATGGGAGAGGTGCCTGATGAAAATTACCTGGAGGTGTCAGTCTTGCCTGATACAGTGCTGTTCAAGTTAATTCCCCTGAACGATGCTGTGGAAATGAAACCCATCACATGGTATACCATTCCCCAAAAGCCACTCTCAATCGAAGGGCCCCTACAAGTGAATCCACCGGAGATGGCACTCAGGTATAAGGTATCTCCCGTATCCAATGCAACGTCTTACCGTTGGACCTTCAGCAATGGAATCTCAGGTGCAAGCGACTCCTCGGCCATCAATCTTGGTTTTGATACCAGTTTCCAAACCGGACAGATCATGGCAAGGGCAGTGAACGATGGCTTTGGGGAAAGTGAACCGGCAACACTGGAAGTTCAATCCACAAATTATAATCTTGTTGCTGAACCCGAAATGAACGCGGGGTTGATGGTTCAACAAAACCCGCAGTTGCTTCAGATTATTTATCGTTCTGAAAATAAAGTATATGTCCATTTAAGAATTTATAATTTGTCAGGCAGGTTGATCTACAAGGATGATTCAATTATGCATGAGGGTTTGAATACCAAAGTGATCGATAAGCATTTATTGGGCAAAGGGCTTGTTTTGATCGGCTTGTTACTTGAGAATAAGCGGCTGAACCAAAAAACGTTACTTTTTTAATTGGTTGGAATTCAACCCAAGCTGATTGAATATCATATTTGCCAATGATTAAAATGAATCAACAATATTTCATAAAACAGTTCATTTTAGGAATCTTTTTAAGTATTTTGCAGTTCATTACGCTATGTAAACATTGAAAACGTATTGACATGATTATAAACTGTTGAAAACAAATTTATAGTCCGATCCCTGTTATCCGGCATGGAACGGATTTAAAAAAAAACACAGGAAGGTTTAAGTTGGTACGTGGACCTTTTATTCGCATCATTCGTTTTTATTCGTGGAATTCGTACTGTTAATATTTTGCATTCATGATGGATAACGAACTTTTTGCCGACGTCATATTGCCATTGCCCTTGGCCAATCATTATACCTATCGGGTACCAGTTGCCTACCAGGCGAAGATCAAAACCGGTATTCGCGTCATTGTGCAGTTCGGAGCCCGCAAGTTCTTTTCAGCCCTGGTGTATCGCCTGCATGAGAACGCCCCTACAGGCGAATTCGACGTCAAGGACATTGATGCCATCCTGGACGAAGAGCCCATCATTGATCAGAAGCAACTTAAACTGTGGGAATGGATCGCGGCTTATTACTGCTGTACCCTCGGTGAGGTATACAAGGCGGCCCTGCCTTCAGGCCTGAAGTTGGAAAGCCACACCAGGATCAGCCTCAACCCTGAAACCCAGCTCCCTGACAATTTAAGCGACAATGAGAATGCGGTCATCCTTTTGCTCGAAAGCCGTAAAACGGCCACTGTACAGGAGCTCAATCAGTTTCTGGGCAAGCAGTCTTCCTACCCGGTATTGAAACTTCTGATCGAGAAAAATGCAGTCATCGTTGAAGAGCAATTACACGCCAGTTATAAGCCGCGCCTGGTAACCTATGTCAGGCTAAACCCAGCATACAATTCTGAAGAAAAGCTTAACTGGACACTTGATTCGCTCAAGAATGCAAAAAAACAAGAACAACTACTGAAGGTATTTCTCTCTGAAACCATCCACGGCAACTCGGGGGTGGATGAAATCACAAAAAAGGACCTGCTCGAATTGGCTGGGGCTACTGATAGCGCTTTGAAAGGCCTGGAAGACAAGAATATCCTCGAATTGTTTACCAAGAAGATTGGTAGAATTGAAAGGGTGGAGAATACGGATCTGCGCATCAAAGCACTCACCGTTCCGCAGAATACGGCCCTGGACGACATCCAGCGGCAGTTTGAAACCCACTCAACCATCCTGCTCAACGGGGTTACTTCCAGTGGTAAAACTGAAATATACATCCAACTGATTGAAGAACAACTGAAATTGGGCAAACAGGTCTTGTACCTCGTACCTGAGATTGGACTGACCGCGCAGATTATCAACCGCCTAAAGGTTGCCTTTGGCGACCTTGCTGGAATATACCATTCCAAGTTCAACGATTCTGAAAGGGTCGAGATCTGGTTCAATGTGCTCAATGAGAAGCCTGGCAAGACGGGCCAGCAATACAAGCTGATATTGGGTGCGCGTTCGGCCATCTTTCTGCCTTTTAAAAATCTTGGCTTGATCATCGTGGACGAAGAGCATGAGAATACATACAAGCAATTCGATCCCGCACCCCGCTACAATGCACGCGACATGGCCATCCTGATGGGAAACCTGCATGACGCAAAAGTGTTGCTTGGCTCGGCAACCCCCTCCTATGAAACCTATTTCAATGCCCGTAGCGGTAAATTCGGGCTGGTCGACTTAACCGAGCGTTTCCAGGGAATTGAGATGCCCGAGATGATTGTGGCAGATATCCAGCAAGCCTACAGGCGCAAACTGATGCGTTCTGTATTTACGCCCGAACTATACAATGAAATCGCAGATGCCCTTGCAAACAAGGAACAGGTGATCCTTTTTCAGAACAGGCGTGGATTTGCACCCTATGTCCAGTGCGGCAACTGCGGATGGATTCCCAAATGCAAAAACTGCGATGTAAGTAAAACCTTTCACAAGGGCCAGTCAAGCCTGGTGTGTCATTACTGCGGGAACACCACCTCGCTGATTTCAAATTGTGAGGAATGTGGTTCTCCCGATATCAAGCCGCGTGGCTTTGGAACTGAAAAGATAGAAGATGAAATCAGTCTGCTGTTTCCTGCAGCCACTGTTGCGCGCATGGACCTGGACACCACACGGGCCAAAAGAGCCTACGAGCAACTAATCTGGCAATTCGAAACCCGCAAGATTGATATCCTGGTTGGTACTCAAATGATTACCAAAGGACTCGACTTCGACCATGTGAGGGTGGTGGGGGTTTTAAATGCCGATAACCTGCTGAACTATCCCGATTTCAGGTCCTACGAACGAAGCTTCCAGCTCATCACCCAGGTGAGCGGACGCGCTGGACGTAAGCACAGGCGAGGCAAAGTAATCATTCAAACTTCGCAACCCAAACATTCGGTATTACAGGATGTGATCGACTATGATTATAACCGCCTTTTTAACCGTCAATTGGCTGAACGCAAGATTTTCAGGTATCCCCCTTATTACAGGCTGATCCGAATTGTTGTAAAACATCAGAACAAAGACCGGCTGGATCTGGCCGCTCTACATCTGGCCACTGCCTTTAAGGCCTTCTTTAATCGCAATGTATTGGGGCCAGAGTATCCTGTAGTTGGACGCATTCAGAATTGGTATCAGAAGGAAATCCTGATCAAGTTGCCGCGTGATGCGAAAATTCAGGAGTCTAAGGCCAAAATCATGGGCGTCATTCAGCATGCCAAATCACAGCCCAACAACAGCCAGCTGATCATCTATGCCGATGTTGATCCGATGTAATTGGATGACCGTCGGCTGAAGCCAGACGGCAAAGGATAAAGCTATGAATCAATAGTTTGACTTCACTAATTGATTATTTATTTTTGTCTGGATGACCGTCGGCTGAATCCAGACGGCAAAGGATACCGCTTTGTATGAACATTGTATGGATTGCATAGATATCTCATCAGGGGGGTATCTTTTGTCGTTTGCCTTTATGCAACGAACAGGATTAGATACCTCCAATGGTGATTGTACCTGATTGAAGAGGGTATTGAAGGCGTCTATCTGATACCCATCTGATACTCATCTGATACCTTTCTGTAAGGTAAGGTTACAGAAAGGTATCAGATGAGTATCAGAAAGGTATCAGAAAAGGTAGGGATGACAGGAAGCGGAGAAGAGGATCAAGGTAGGATGAATGACAGTCAGCCGACCCCATGCCCGATGCACGAAGCTGATATTTCTCCGCCCGACTTATTAGCTGTTACACAACAATATTACAATGAAATCCTTTATGAATTAATACTGAGGATTGATTGCTGGTTGGCAACAACTTTCTATTGAAGTGGTATATGTTGTGGGCGTTTGTGTTTCCACCTTTTGTGTGACCAGAGCCAGAGTTCGGGTCGTTTACGGATAATGTCTTCGAGAAATTGGGTGTGGGCTTTGGTCACTTCAAACTCCTTGGTTTGGGAAGCATCGTCGAAAAGCTTGGTAAATTCAACTTCATAATAGCCACGGCGCACTTTCTGGATGTCCATAAATACAACGGCCTGTTTAAACCGGGAGGCTATTTTTTCAGGGCCAGGGAAGATGGGAGTTTCCTGGTTGAGAAACATCATCCAATATTTGGTGTCATAAAGGGCTGTCTGATCGGTCAGATAATAGGTCGAGGATACGACTCCCGACTGTTCAAATTGGATCATGGTCCGCAGTGAAGTGCTTGCAGGGATTAGTGTTCCACCAAAGCGCGACCTTACTTTTTTCATGTAGGCATCAAATTGCTTGTTCTGCATGGGGCGATAAATGCCGTTGACCTGGTGCAACAGATATTTAGGCATGGCAATGGTCCATTCCCAGTTGGCATAATGGCCCGAAAGCAAGGCCACACTCTTTCCCTGGTGGTACAATTCATCCATGACTTCAAGGTTTTTGTAATGGTACCGCTTTTTCAATGTTTGCTCCGAAGCCTGGAATGCCTTGATGGTTTCAAAGAAAAGATCAGCCAGGTGGTGGTAAAAAGCCTTTGAAATCTTATGAATTTCCTTCTCTGTTTTCTCGGGAAAAGCATTTCTGAGATTGGTGAGCACGGTCTTCTTCCTGTATCCAATGATGTAATAGCCCATGAAATAGAACAGGTCAGCCAGCGCGTACATCAGCCAGAAAGGGGCAAGTCCAAAAACTTTCAATAGGAATATACCAATATCGGCTGCTAATTTACTCATTATCTTAATGGTTCAGAGTTAGTTACCTTTCATGCAATTCAATGTTGGCAGGGCGCTTATGTTTCCATCTTCGGTGCGACCAGAGCCAGTATTCAGGTTCAGCCTGAATGATTTCCTCTATCTTACGGATATACGTCATCAGGATTTCATCAGGGTTCACTTTGGAAGGATCTTCAATCAATAAATGATAGAAAACCTCGTACCTTGCCCTTCCAGTTTTACGGGTATGCTGAAGTAAGACAGGCTGATTGGTCTTGACAGAAATCTTCATGGGCCCTGTAAAGAAAGCAGTTTCCTGGTTCAGGAAGCTGGTCCAGAATTGAGCGAATGAAGGGGGCGTTTGGTCACCAACAAGGATCAGCACCCCTGGCCGTTCAGCATTGTTAAACTCAAGGGCTGTACGTATTGAATGGTTCACCGGGATGGATCTTGCTCCAAATCGTTCACGGGTGTCGAGGATAAACCGCTCGAGAGCTTTGTTTTTTCGCACAGGATTGTAGACCACCAGGAATTGTGCTTTGATGAACCTTTGCATCGATCCACACCATTCCCAGTTGTTGTGATGCATCCCAAGGAGGATGACACTTTGGTGCTTTTGATAAAAGGGTTCAAAGATCTCGGGATTGTGAATCTTCAGGCGGCTATCAATTTCCTTTTCGCTCATTCGGCTGTACTTGATTGTCTCCAATCCCAAGTCACTCAAATGATGGTAGAATTTCTGGGTAATCTTCCGTATTTCCTCAGGGCTTTTCTCGGGGAACGACCTGGTGAGGTTTTCATGCACTGTTGCGCGGCGATACCGGGCTATATAGTACAAGAAGACATAAAAGATATCAGCCAGTCCGAAGATTACCCAAAACGGCAATCTTGCTGTTAGTTTGCACAAACCTACTACCAAACGGTCCAGTAAAGAATTCATCTAAATTAAAATTAAAAGCTGCAAAATTAACAAAATAGAACTTTCTACTGTGCTATTTGGGGAATTGTTCAGGCTAAAATACAGGGCGGGCTATCATGATTCCCGTGTTTTTGGACTGCGGCTTTAAAAAGTCACTCAAGGGCTCCTCTGCCACCATCACTTTAGCTCCGCTTTGCGAGGCATGCAAGAGGTAGAAATCATTGTCTTTTCGAAGGATAATCCCCGTATGATTGACATCGATTCCTTCGATGTTGCTGGTCAGGCCTACAATATCGCCTTGCTGGAGATACTTGTACAAATTGGGCAGATTATCTTTCGGAAAATACTGGAACCCCATGAGGGAGAGTATTTTTTCCTGTTCAGCGATCTGAGGAATGAGCTCAGGATGTGATTTCAACACAGGGTAACTGGCCGGGTGAGTGCTCATGAAATTGATGGTTCTTATTGTCTTTTCCCCGTTTAGGTTGGGTATTTCGCTGATGAAGCCTTTCTGGTGGTTGTTGTGAATCCAATCGCTGAAATAATGCAATCGTGATGGATACTGGTTTCGAATGCCATCGTGGTATCTTATTTTCTCAAGTTCAGAGGCAAAAGATGCAAAGTCGGTCTGACCCAATTTGATCGTGCGTGCGAGGGCTAAACAGTTCTCGACAAAGGTGGTGCAATCCAGCTCCCTGAGATTAATGACCAGCCTTTCTTCAGGACCATTTTCGAGTGTGGCTGCTGCATAAGGAGTTCCAAGAAATGAAAGTCCTATATCGGTTATGAGCTCTGCAATCGGGAGCTTGGATTTCAAGGAAAATGAATTCAGTTTCTCTTCTGCAATACGCTTGTCCTCCGGCTGAAAAATCCAGTCAGTCCTGTTGGATTGGGCATGAGAAGTTATCATTCCCAAAAATAGAAACAGTAGAAGGAAAGCCATTGTATTTTTCATGTGCAATTTTTGTAAATTTGAAGGATAAAGTTAGAAAAATTTGATCATTTAATGGGGCTTCAGGCAAAGTAAGCAGACCGAACAGGAGAAAAATGTCTGAAAACAAATGGATAAAGGGTCTGGCTGCTGTCTATGAAGCACCTACAAGGTGGAACTTGAAACCGGGCGAACTTGTTTTACAACATGTTTAAGTTAATTTCCATCCCCCTGATTGCATTTTCTGTTTTGGAAGTGGTTATGATTCAGGTAGAAAGAATGTTTTTACAATCATTTTAAAAAGCCATTTAATCGAAGCCTATTTAGCTGAATATTGACCAATTAAATGATGCGAGGATTTTATAAATACTATCTTTGAAACCTGTTCAAAGTAGGATTCATATTAATTTATTTTTATGCAAAAGTTGAAAAATATTTTCCTTGCGGTAGCCATTCTATTGTCCATGGCTGTTTCGGCACAGGATAAGAAGGAGGGTGAAAAGGAAGCTGGCTATCAGTTTACCGTCATCAAAGAAATTCCATGCACACCAGTCAAAGATCAATTTCGCTCGGGGACTTGCTGGTCCTTTTCGGGATTGGGATTCCTGGAAGCAGAGATGTTGCGTTTGGGCAAACCGACCGTTGATCTGTCTGAAATGTTTGTCGTTTATCATGCCTATTCCGACAAGGCTGTCAAGTATGTAAGACTTCATGGAAGCCTTAATTTTGGCGGGGGTGGTGCATTTCACGATGTAACCAATGTCATCAGGCAATATGGGATTGTTCCAGAAGAAGTGTATCGTGGCCTTAACTACGGAGAAGAAAAGCATGTGCATGGCGAATTGGACCGTGTTCTGTTGGATGAAGTCAAGGGAGTGGTTGAAAATTCGAATAAAAAGCTTTCAACAGCTTGGTATGAAGTGTTGAACGGCACGCTCAATACCTATTTGGGTGCACTGCCAGAGAAATTCAACTACCAGGGAAAAGAATATACTCCCCAGAGTTTTGCACAGGGTTTTGTTGGACTGAACATGGACGATTATGTTGAAATCAGCTCATATTCGCACCATCCATTCTACAGCAAATTCATCATTGAGGTACCTGATAACTGGTCATGGGACAATGTTTACAATGTTCCCCTGAATGAGTTGGAAGAAATCATTGACAATTCGATCAATACTGGTTACACCGTTGCATGGGCTGCCGATGTGAGTGAAAAGGGATTTTCAACCTCCCTGAAAGGGGTAGCTGTTGTTCCTGTGGTTGACAAAACCAACATGACAGATGCCGAAATAACCAAATGGGAAAAGCAAACTGAAAAAGAGAAAAATGAAGATCTCTATAAATTGGCAAAACCTGGAAAAGAGAAAGTCATTACACAGGAACTGCGCCAGATTGATTTTGATAATTTTACGACCACTGACGATCATGGCATGTTGATTATGGGAATTGCCAAAGATCAGGCGGGCAATGCTTATTATAAGGTAAAAAATTCATGGGGTTCATACAATGAATACGGAGGCTATTTCTATGCCTCGAAGCCATACGTGGATTATAAAACCACCTCGATCATGGTCAACAAAGAGGCCATTCCAAAGAACATTCGCAAAAAGCTGAATTTATAAGTTGAAAGAACCTCGCCAACCAGCGGGGTTCTTTATTAAATAAAACCTGCCGAACGCTGGATTCACTATCGATATTGAATGAAAAAGATCATCGTTGTTTTATTGTGTTTATTCCCCCTGATGGGCTTTACGGAGGATTGGATGTGGTGGAATGTAAAACACGGCTGGGAGCCTGGAATGCGCAGTTGGCGTGGCTTATTACACATTACCCCAGGTTACCTTGGACCCAATGCCTTACCTGTTCCAGATGTAAAAAAAGGGGTGGTCATGCCTGGAACCAGCTTTGAACTGGGCGCCGATTTTCATTTTCGGGAAGGCGACCCGACTCAGGATCTATTTGCCAAATACTACCGCTCTTATGCAGATGGAAAAATAGCCATCGAATTGTATGGTGTTGTATATGAGCATTATTCCATGTCAGATTCAATACGCGATGAACGGATTGCACGCGACTTTGATGGGAAGGGATATGCCATTGGTGATTTTTATTTTTCAACACTGATTCAATTGATCAAAGGGAAAAAGTTCCCAGATACCATGCTTCGCCTGGCAGGCCGTACCGCTTCAGGGGGCAATCTGGAGGCAGCTCGCTATTCGGATAGCCCAGGCTATTTCATCGATTTTAGTTTTTCAAAAGAATATCTTGGGGCCAGTGAAAAGATGTCATTTCGTCCCTATGCCTCAGGAGGCTTTTATTCATGGCAAACCAATGATGATCTTAACTTGCAGAACGATGCCCTGATGTATGGGGTAGGGGCTGATTTGAAATGGTCGCGTTGGTCTGTTTCCAATTCGCTATCGGGTTATTCGGGTTACAAAAAAGAACGCGACCGGCCCATGGTTTATACCTTCGACTTGAACCATAGCTTCAAAAAACAGACCCTTCGCTTACAATATCTATATGGGCTGCGGGATTGGACCTATCAAACCATCAAGTTTTCAGTCATTTGGAATCTGAAGAAATAAGCTGGAAGCCATAAAAGTCAATCGGCCGATTGTCATTGTACCTGGTTTTTTTGCTTTAGACTTACTCCTTGGTCTTTTCCTCTGGTTCTTCCTTGCTCTCTTTGATACCCAGAGTGTTGCGTACCCCACTGAAAATGGATTTCCACCAGTAGTTTACCACCGAACGTTTCAGATCTCGCTGGAAATTGATCTCATCGGGCAAGAGTTCTTTTCCCCTTGGATTTTTAGATCTGAGCATCAGGCTATTGGCAATAAAACTGGCAAACTTCGATTCTTTGGTATTCCCATCCTTGAGTTCAAGCACCGAAATACGCATATCATTGTATCCGAATGTCAATTGGCCGGTGGCATGCTTATTATCAGCCGATAAATTGAAATTGAATTGATTCACCCGTCCCGATCGGATGGAAACCATGGCCAGCGGTTCAAGTGCAGGATTTAATATCCACATGTTGAAGGGACTTAGCGAACCGCTTGCCTTAAATAAATTATCGGGATGATTCATCAGGTAACTCATCTTCACTTTCATTTGGCACGAATCCATGATGGTGGCTGTTCCATCCAGTTGGAAGTCTGGAATGGTCGCTCCTGAACCTTTCATGTTGGTGAATGGCTTCAGACAGACATCCAGGTTGCTGAATTTGACGTATCCAATCTCCTCACCCAGAGGAGGCTGCTCGTTGTACCTTATCCTGGCGCCAATGAGTTTTAATGAATCCAACTGAATCGGGTAGGGCAATTTCTTGATCAAATCCTGAAGCATCATAGGTCGTCTTTTTTCGTCAAAGGGAAGCCGCTTGTCCCGATAGATGTCCATATCCAAGCCGATCACCGACAATTCCTTCCCGGCCAACTCACCTTTGTCGAACCAGCGCTGGATATTGGGTTTGCTGACCACGACCGAATCCAGCTTCCCTTGAAAATAGTCGGATTGGAAGCCATTTTGCCTGTTGAATTTCTCTTTGCTTAAACTGGGGATGATGCGTATATCCCTGGCCGTAAAGCGATCCTTTTGGGATGAATATTCAGATTCACCAATTGAAAACTGGTATAAATTCCGTGCATCCTGTCGCCTGGTATTTTGAATGCTGAACGAAAAATCAGTTGCATGTAGAAAGCCTTTGGAAGGTTTTTCATCAATCCTGAAATTCGTAAGATCGAAGGTAATTTTCTCCTGTATAGTTTTACGTCCATTCTTAAAGACCGTCAATCCAGCCTCATGTACCTTCAGGCTTTTGGTGGCAAATACATCTGCAAAACTCTTAAAATGAGGATATATATTGACATCAAACGGATTGATTTGGATTGAATCCCTGGCATTGTTATACAATATGAGTGAAGGCTTTTCGACCACGATTGATTCAAAGAAATATTGATAATTGCGGTAGGCATTGTCGATATCGAATCCATTCATCGACAGTAACGGGATTTGCATTTCGAATTGATCCTGCTGAGTATTCTGAGTTTTGGGTTTCACCGTCAGTTGCCTTGCAACGATCTGCCGTTCGCTGGTCGAAAATTGTAGTCCTTCGATGCTGATCTGTTGATTGATATCCTTGGGTGTAAATCTGAAATTAATCAATCCTGCCGTATATTTCCCCCTTTTAAATTCGGTTTTATTGCTCACCTGGTTATTGTTGACTAGGATATCCTGGGACTCCATTTTAAGATCCGACTGAACAATCAGGTATGGCTGCATGCCCAATTCTGAGAAGATCTTTAGAGAACCGTTGTTAAGATTGAACTGGCCAATGGAGATCGATTCAATCTCTTCGGGCAATGGAAATGAAATTTCCTTGAGATCAGTTTTCCTGGTATTGATGTTTTTCTGGTAGAGCTTTATTTCGGGTGAACTGATCATGACATTGTCGGCTGCAATTTTCTGGTCAAAGTACAAATCTCCGATATTGATGCCTTTGATTCTGATTTCGGGTATAGCCAGTTGAATATTCCAATTGATCGCCGAGAAATCCTTGCTGGTAGTCTCGGGATACATCTTTGCATTGGTCAGGTAAACCTCTTTTCGCTTGGTTGAAAAGCCAACTGTCCCGGCTTTAATGACATGCACGTTGTCGGAAAGCCGAATGATGTGATCACGGACAGAAAACTCAACCTGATCGGAAAAGAGCAATTTCTTGCGTCCAAATTGATCTTTGTTGATCAGCATATTTTCAAGTCCCAGTGAGAAATGATTGTCCAGCGATATGGTTTTACCTTTGCGGTTGTGGTTGATCAATTGGATGTTTCCGTCGGGGATGTCAACTTGGTCCAAATGAATGTCGTCCAGGTAATTGGAGATCAGGAAATAAAGGTCTTCAAAATCAGCCTTTGGTTTTGTGGGCCTCAGAAGGGCAAAATTCTCATAATAGATATTGGGGTTCTTAATGGTTAAAAGGTCGGCATGGAACTTCTTATTGAAAAAGGCCTCATGGAAATTCGCATTGTCAAACGACAATTCGGGAATGGTGAATTCATACAATTCGGAGCGGTTAAATTCCTTGAGCCTGGATTCAATGTTTTCCTTTGATACTGGAAACAAATGAAGGTTTTGAATGGATGCTTGCTTTTGAAGGGTTGAAATGGAAAGATTTTCAACCGTCAGCTTATGCAGCTGGTCCACCAATTGCATCTGGTAATCGCTTAGGTTGAGTTCAATCTGGTTGGCAAAAAACAATTTGTCTGAACTTTTAGCGCTGTTTTCATCCAGTGCAAACCCATTGAGATACAGCTTGAAAGAGGTTTCAATCAAGCCTTTTTGTAACAGGCCAGTTTTGTTCATTAATTTAAACTTCCCATTTCTAACTGAAACCTTTTGAGAATAGATGCCTTTCAGATAATTGGAAATTAAGTTATATACAAAACTTGTGCTCTCTGGCTCCTTCTGAGATTCAGCAAGTTCATTTTGGGTGAATTGTACCTGGGGATTAAAAGCATTGATGGCTTGAAAATAGAACCGTTGGAAATGCCAGGCTTTTTTGAAGTCGAATAAATTGAACTTCACACTATCACATGTGACATTGATGGTATTGGTCAGGTTTGTTCTCCCATGATTTGTCAAAAGGGGAAATAGCTCAATTTTATAAATGGATACAAACTTTCGCTGGGTTGACAGGCTGAGTCTCCCGGTTTTCAGCTTGTGAATGTTATCCCCCAGTGTAAGTTCATAATCTGAGGCCGAAACATCAATGTTCTTTGAATAGAAAATCCTGCTTGTATCCTGCGATGAGATCGAATCCAATAGAAAATCTTCCAGGTTTAGATGGATGTTTTTAAGTTCCTGCTGACTGACATCCTCTTTCTGATTTCTGTAAAACACTACCTGAGCATTGTCTATCTTGAAATTGGCAATACTGACACCGGCAAATTCATTTTCGATCAAGGGGAATAGATCCAGGTCTGCTATTTTATTGAGTGTCAGTTTTGTATTTTTCTCACCCGGCCAGTATTTGATTTTGGCTCCCGTGAGTACCACCGAGTCGATTGGAATGATCTTATTTTTGTAAAACTCGTTGATCTGACGACTCTTAATAACTGCCTTTGGAATAAATACCTGGTATTTGCTGTGAGTCGAAACCACTTGATTGATGGGCTTAAGTTCAATGTTTCCAGCCTCAATCTGCGACTTCTTTAAAGAATAGATAACCGTTTCGGCACTGAGTATGTGGATGCTGTCACCCAGTTTATTCTGGTATTTATTCATCCGCAGGTAAATGTCATCGGCATTGAACAAGCGTCCCGGGTCGGGCAGGAGCAGCGAATCGGTATAGAAATTCAGAATTCCAATGGTGATGTTTTCTCCTTTTGATAGTCTGTGGGTATCATCCAGTAGGTTGTAAAAATCAAAACTGGCATTGACCAACTCTACCTTATTAATTTTAATGTACTTAAACGATTTGGTAACCAGCAACTTGAGTTCTGGAATGACCGATAGTATATTACTCTTGTTATCAGCAGCACTGGTATGATTCCCATGAATTTTCAACTGTGGCTTGGTGATCAGAATTTCTCCTATCTCAAGTTGTTTTCTGAACAACAATTTGAATAAGTGAATCTGGTTAAACTGGATTTTAGGGGAAGAAAATGAATAGGATTGCTTCCCGGGGATGGAATCTCTGATTGATTGGGTGATTGAATCAGTGGGATGAAAGTTAACATTGTTCATCTCAAAGCCCCAATGAATCAAATTGATGTTCAGCTGATCACATGTCAACTCATATTTCCCTTTTGATTTCTTTGAAATGTAAGTGGTAATATTTTCGTTCAGGTACGATTGTGTTGTGAAATACAGCAATCCAATGGCCACAACCATCACACATAGAATGATGATTGTCAGTATCTTGAATATCTTTGGCCGTAGAAGATGCATGCGTCAGTATTAATCTTGTAATAATCCTTAATGATATGAAAAAAGTTGCACCTGCCCAAGAAATTGTGTGCCAATATCATCGGGAAGCCAGATTATTAAATGAATAAAGGCAGCAAAATTGAATCGTTCATTCATCCTGCCGCCTTCACCAAATTCATTCAAAGATCCCCTACACGCCTAATTCAGCAAATGTTTTCTCAATGATTCCAATTGCCACTTCCAATTGCTCTTCGTTTATGACAAGGGGAGGAGTAAACCGGATAATATGCTCGTGAGTCGGTTTGGCCAATAAGCCATTGTCTTTGAGGGCAACACATACATCCCATGCCGACTTTCCATTCACTGGTTTGATCACCACCGCGTTCAGCAGGCCTTTTCCCCTGACCAGTTCAATGAGTTCTGAATCGATCGATCTGAGCTTTTTTCTGAATATTTTACCCATTCTTTCGGCATTCTCCGCCAGGTTTTCTTCCCTGATCACTTCCATGGCTGCAATGGCCACTTTGGCTGCAATGGGGTTGCCACCATAGGTCGATCCATGTTCTCCCGGCTTGATGGTAAGCATGATCTCATTGTCGGCCAACACACAGGAAACGGGCAACATTCCACCCGAAATGGCTTTTCCCAGGATCAGGATATCGGGTCTGACCTCTTCATGATCGCAGGCGAGCATTTTGCCAGTGCGGGCAAGGCCTGTTTGCACTTCATCGGCTGCGAACAGCACATTGTGTTTTTTGCACAATTCAAAAGCCTTGTGCAGAAATCCATCTTCTGGCACATAAACTCCAGCTTCTGCCTGGATCGGTTCAACAAGGAATCCAGCCACATTGGGGTCTTCCAGTGCCTTTTCCAAGGCTTTGATATCGTTGTAAGGTATATTGATAAAACCCGGTGTATAAGGTCCGTAATCGTTGTAGGCATCCGGATCCGACGACATGGAAATAATGGTGATGGTACGGCCATGAAAATTACCATTGCACACGATAATTTTGGCTTCCCCCTTGGGTACTCCCTTAACTTTATAGCCCCACTTGCGGATCAGTTTCAAAGCTGTTTCATCAGCTTCAGCACCCGAATTCATGGGCAACATTTTGTCGTAGCCAAATAAACTGGTCATGTATTGTTCCCATTCACCCAGTACATTGTTGTAAAAAGCCCTGGAGGTGAGTGCCAGTTTTTGAGCCTGATCGGTAAGTGCTTTTACTATTTTAGGATGGCAATGCCCTTGATTTACTGCCGAATAGGCCGACAGAAAATCGAAATACCTCTTCCCTTCAACATCCCAAACATAAACACCTTCACCACGTTCCAACACAACGGGCAGGGGGTGGTAATTATGAGCCCCATATCGGGCTTCACGGTCCATGTATTGCTGAGCATTTAATCCAGTCATAAGTTTAAATTTTTTAGTTTACAGACCACATATTTAAGCATATTTCCAAGATCAATCTATGATTTTAGTCTCCTTTGAACCTAACAATCAATAAATATTTTCCTTGAGATTCAAGCATTGTGTCATAGGAAGCCTTATGGTTTTATCTCTTCCCATTCCATGCGATAAATCGGGACGGCAAAGGATAGAATGCCCTCCCCAAGCGCCTTGCAGCGGATAATTTCATTGTTCCCACTTCTTATCCTTGTCTTACCTCTGTCTTATTAAAATCGTTTGTAAACCATTTATAATAAGTGTATAAATGGTTTACAAACAGGGTCTGCTAAAAAACATTCATCTTATTTATTATAAGAATTTTGCAAGCTTTTTTATTGAAATTGGGTGCAAGATATTGTGGTAAAGTATTCCCAAAAGCCTGCACGCAGGAAGCTTGGAATCTTGCCCCCTTAGTCTTTCAATCACCTTGTAAAGGAGCGCTGTTCCCTACACCTTTTCTGATACCTTTCTGATACTCATCTGATACCTTTCTGTAACCTGAGGTTACAGAAAGGTATCAGATGAGTATCAGATGGGTATCAGATGATAGGTCGGACACAGCTTTCCAGTGAGAGGAGAAAAGCTGTGAATTAAAGTAATACAGGGTTTACTGAAAAAACCATTATACGGGTTTTTCAGCAAGCCCTAAATAGTTTTAACACGACAGAGGGATGACAGGGGTATACTAAAAACCCTCCTCCAGGTATCACTTCCAATAATGATTCCAGAATTGGGTCCAGTTGGGCGGATGCATTTATTTCCAAAAGCGAATGACTGCCATCTCGCAGAAGAGGAAACAAATGGCCAGGAATATGAATAACCTCCAAAGTTGCTTTCCACTGTTTAGATCCTGCAAGATTTCGCTGAAATTGCCTTTGGTGGTATCAATGAGCTGAAATTGCTTCAAATTATTGGCATGGAGCTGATTGTCCAAATCATCGGAAGTATAAAATTCAGGGATGGACTCTTTTCTTGGAAAATTATATGAAACTGATTGGATGGGGGTACTTCCTTCATACACCAGGTAATGGCCAGCCTGGCGGATCAGGTCATCCAATATCAGTTGCTTGCGGCCTATGCCTGAATTTCGGGCTGAAACCTTGAATTCTTCCCTGGTCTGAAGGTTGGTGATTTTCAATTCATTCAACTCTCCGGGATGCTGATTTTGGTACAGGATCACAGGTTCATCACTTTCGATTGCGTAGGCATACCGCTGAATCTCTTCACTATTCAATACCATGTTATAGATCGTGGGCACAAAAATGACGTGACGCACAAAGTTAAAATTGGTTTTATCAACCGGGAAAGAAAAGGTATAGACATTTCCATTTCCAAAACGGTGGGTGCTCAGTGCATTTTTACCATTCCTGAATTTCAGAAGGAGAGTTTCAATTTTTTGCATCTGTTCCGAATAATGAAGGAACCCCCGGATAAGAGGCAGATCAGCATCGGCTTCCTGCTTTTTAAAAACTTCCTTGTAGATTGGATGGGCGTAATTGATTTCAGAAATACCCATCGAAGCGGTATCAAATGAGGCCACTGTATTGCCATTTAGGCCAGTTAGCAAAGCATTGTAATCATCGAAATTGGCGGACCTGGCTGGCATAAGTACCAGGGAGCCTCCCTGTTCCACAAATTGAATCAGTTCGCTTTTCAAGCCTGAACTTATTTTCTGGTTGTTGATCATGAAAATGCATTGATAATCTTTCAATTGCGAGATCTGTACATTGTTCTCCGGAAATTCATCATATCCAATCAGCTCATCCTGGGCAAACAGGGCTTTCAGATAGTCTGAACTGTTGCCCGATGGATTGAAAATGCCCAGTGCCTTCATTCGCCCTTTTACCTGGTAGCTCATGAAATACGAATTGTCGTAAGTGATGGGATAGTCGTCGAGTTCAATTTTGCAGAGCTGGATACCTTCAGTGTTGTTGGTATAATTGAGCTCCAGGGTCGCGTCCTGCTGTGAGTCGATACTAAAGTTGGATATGGCCCGCAGTGAATCGTTGATGGTCAACCGTACAGGGATATTCTGGTAGGCTTGATCTGAGAGGTTTTTCAGATGAACGAACATCTTTTCCTGTTGACCGATCTTGCGCCCTGGCACTTCAAACCAGCAAGAATCAATGAGCAGATTACTGGTTTGATCCGATTTAAAAGGCAATAGGTAAGTCCATACCGATGAGTCTGGTTTGATGGCTTCCAGATCAACATTGGTCTTTTGAAAATCAGACAAATAATAGAATATTTTATCGGCTTTTTTGGGACTTCCAGAGATTGAACGAATGGCCTGTCCGTAAATTTCAGACAGTTTGGGTGAGCGTGAACTTTCCTTTATTTCAGTCACCTGCTGGATGAATTGATCTTTATTCAATAGAAATTGGGACTGGGGAAGTAAATCGCTGGTCAGGATCACAAACTGTGTTCCTGTTGGGTATGAATTCGCGATTTCAATGGCTTTGGTCTTTGCCTGTTCGAGAATCTGGCCTTTCTCGTTGACATTCTTCATGCTGAAGGAATTGTCGACGTAGATGGAAACAATTTGCTGGGCAGCTTTTGATATTCGGTCGTTCAGGGGAATATAGGGTTGAGCAAATGCAAACACCAAGGATGCCAAAGCCAGCAGGCGGGCAGTGAGAATGATCAACTGCTTTAGCTTTGATTTCTTTCTTGATTCCTGCTTAATGAGTTTTAGAAGTTGAACATTGCTGAAATAGAGTGTTTTATACCTTCTGAAATTAAACAGGTGGATAATAACAGGAATTGCCAGGGCAAGCATAGCAAACAGAAATGCCGGGTATAAGAAACTCATTCTTGTTCAGTATTTTCAAGATTACAAAATCATTTCGTTGCATCGAAGCCAACTATAAGCTGACAAAAACATGAATTCCTTAGTTACTTGGCCTGATCTTAAGTTTCTGTCCAACCTTCAGGCTATTTGCTGAACTGATCCGGTTAATTTTCATGAGCTCAGTATTGGTTACGCCTGGAAATTTCTTGGCAATGGTCCATAAGTTATCACCCTTCCGTACGGTATAATATACGACTTCCTTGCGGGGAATTGAATCCGACTTTTTTACCGTATCTTTCTTTTCTGATAGTTTAGCTTCAGTGCCCGGTGTAGCAGCTTTCACTGATTCAACTTGTACCACTTTAACAGCGCTGGCTAGATTGGGAGTGGGGGAAAAAGACGGTTTTTTATGCAGTGATTTTTGTTTCTCATTCATGCTCATCTTGTTGAAACGGCTGTAGTATTCGCCTTGACCTTCAGGCACATAAATGGTAAGTTTTTGTCCTGACTTCAGGAAATTCTTGTGTAATTTATTCCAGAATTTGATATCTGAAGCAGCCACCCTAAACCATCCAGAGATTGCCGCGATATTATCTCCCGACTTTACACTGTAAGTTACTTTGTCACGGCCCTTGATGTCGCTGGATTCAAAGCTGGCATACTTGCTTTGAGGATTAACAATTTCATTATTGGGAAAATACTCTGCCCTGCGGTGATCGTGAATGGTAGCTTCATTCTCCAGGTAGGCTGAGATCTCATCCTGGGGTAAAACCAGGCTATAGGCTTTTTCCTTGCTTGCCGGGATAATATCACGCCGGTATTGCGGGTTCAGGCTGCGTAATTGTTCAACCGAAGTCCCGATCACTTCTGCAATCTGGTTGAAGTGAAGGTATTGGTTCACCATCAGGGTATCGGTGATGATGGGGAAAGCGGGTGCCTTTGGAAATATATTGTGGCTTTGGTAAAAATTCATCACATAATTGGCAGCAATAAAGGCAGGTACATAGCCCCGGGTTTCCTTGGGCAGATTGTAATAGATCTTCCAATAGTCTTTTGCATTGCCTGATCGTTTGATGGCCTTATTGATTGTTCCAGGACCACAATTATAGGCGGCGATTACCAGGTGCCAATCATGGTAAATATTGTACAGATCTCTCAGGTACCTGACAGCGGCATCGGTCGATTTAATTGGATCGCGCCGTTCATCGACAAAGGTGCTGATTTCGAGTTTGTACATCTTGCCCGTTGAATACATAAATTGCCAAAGACCGACAGCGCTTGCCACTGAATTTGCGCCGGGATTTAAAGCCGATTCAATGATCGGGAGATATTTCAGTTCCATGGGTAGGCCATATTTGGCAAGGGCTTCTTCAAACAGGGGGAAGTAATAATTTCCCAATCCCAACATGACGGCCACCTGTTTAGGTTTTCTGACCGTGTACATGGTGATGAAGTTTTTGACCGTAGTATTGTATGAAAGGCTTACGGCTGACTGCATGGATTGGAGTCGTTGAATGTAAACCGAGTCAGGTAGTGTTTGTTTCAGCGTATCAGCCTCTGCAAGTTCCATACTATCCAAAAGAAATGCATTTTGCACATACCAGCTTTTGAGCATGCTATCCAATTTGTCGGAAAAGTATTTATTCAGATTTTCATCCGGGATATTGTAATACTTCTCATATCCATTTAAGGTGTCAAAAGAGGCAATACCGATGGTACAGGCTTTTAAAAGATTATCTTTCTTGATACCGGCGCCAAAAGTATTGAACCCGGTAATTGCTAGTAATAAAACTGTCAGACGTAATATTCTCATATTTTATTCCTTTAGTTAGAATGTAATCCTGCAATTTAGTCCAATTAATCGGTTATCCAAGCACATTACAGGTGCGGGGGCCCAATTAATTGTCAAATCGTCGCTGATGTCGAAGTTGAAAAAGTGAGCATCAACACTGGCATCAATAATATTTACTGCATAAAATACAGCCGTTCCAATCACCAATAAATCTCTGTTCCTGCGCCAATAATCTTTATATTTTCTCAGTGTTTCAGTTGATTGACTCAATCTTTCGGGAGTCAAACTACTGGGGTTGGTGAAAATTTCTTTAAAAGAATTAGTGTTTGGATCCGTATCAATCATGTCAGAATAAGCTTGACGGTATTTTACGTATTCTACATTGTTAAAGTTAATAAAATATCCTAAAGTGGCAAAACCACCATAAACCAGTGGTACTTTCCAGTATTTGCGGTTATAAATCTGCCCCAGACCAGGCAAGACGGCAGAATAAATGGTTGCTTTCCGGGGAGAATGAATGTTCTCTGATTTTTTTGCAAGGACTGTGTCCTTGATGGATTCCTGGCTAAAGCCAGAAAATCCTGTTGTAAAAAACAGGATTAAGAGAATAAATATACCAGGATATTTTACTTGGATGATATGTGATTGTCTATCCATCTATTTTATCAAGGATTCCTAAAATTCTTTCCAGATCTTTCGTTGAGTTAAAGGGGATTACAATTTTCCCCTTGCCGTTTTGATCCATTCTGAAATCAATCTTCGAATGGAAGAATTTGTTCAGATGGTTATTCAGATCCTCATATTCTGTAGGGAATTTTTCCTTTACAGGTTTCTCTTCCGATTTAAAGCTGGCAGCGTCATCGTTGTAATTCCTCACAATTTCTTCCACCCGGCGAACAGAAAAATCATTTTTCAGTGTTTCATCAAAGATCATTAACTGCATGTCCGAATCCTTGATATTGACCAATGCACGGGCATGTCCCATGGAAATAGCCTTTTCCACGATCCCTTTTTGAATTTTGGCAGGTAACCTTAACAGGCGTAGGTAATTGGTTACTGTCGAACGTTTTTTTCCAACCCTGTCACTTAATACTTCCTGGGTCAGTTTACATTCTTCCATCAATCGCTGATAGCTGAGGGCGATTTCAATGGCATCGAGGTCTTCGCGCTGAATATTTTCAACAAGCGCCATTTCCAGCATGCCTTCATCATTGGCAGTACGGACATAGGCCGCAATAGAGGTCAACCCGGCAATCTTGGAAGCTCTGAACCTGCGTTCACCAGCGATGATCTGATATTGGTCACCGTCGATTTTGCGCAGTGTAATGGGCTGAATGATCCCAATTTCCTTGATCGAAGCAGCCAGCTCGTTTAATGCCTCTTCATCAAATGAAGTGCGTGGTTGATAGGGATTGGCAACAATCTTCGATATTTCAATTTCATTAATGGATGAACTAACCTCATTGTACGAGTCGGCTCCATCTATTAAAGCACTCAAACCTCTTCCCAATACATTCTTTTTTGCCATAATAAAAGATTCTTATTCTATTATTTTGTCTGAAGTTTTAATTTTAGTCATCCCATTGTTTTGGAGCAGTTCCCTAGCCAGATTCATGTAGGAAGCCGATCCCTTGGAAGTGGCGTCATATAAGATGGCAGGTTGTCCATAACTGGGTGCTTCGCTCAATTTAATGTTGCGATGAATGACAGACTCAAAGACCATTTCCTGGAAATGTTTTTTCACCTCTTCCATCACTTGATTCGAAAGGTTGAGCCGCGAATCATACATGGTAAGCAGAAAGCCTTCAATTTCAAGTTCAGGATGCAGTTTGGTCTGGATGATCTTGATGGTATTTAATAGCTTGCCCAATCCTTCGAGTGCAAAATATTCACACTGAACCGGTATGATGACCGAATCGGCAGCAGTGAGTGAATTGACTGTGATCAGCCCCAGCGATGGAGAACAGTCAATCAAAATAAAATCATAATCGTCCTTTATTTTCTCAATTACATGGCGCAACACCTTTTCGCGGTTGGGTAAATTGAGCATCTCAATTTCGGCTCCCACTAAGTCAATGTGCGATGGAATCAAATCTAATCCAGGTATCTCTGTATTCAATATTATTTTTCGTGGATCAAGCTCATCTACAATACATTCATAAATGCTTGTTTTAACATTCCTGACATCGAAACCCACCCCTGAGGTAGCATTTGCCTGAGGATCGGCATCGATAATCAATACTTTATATTCTAATACGGCCAGGCTTGCTGCCAGATTAATCGCTGTCGTTGTTTTTCCAACGCCCCCCTTTTGATTAGCAAGCGCAATTACTTTTCCCATATAAAAACTGCTTGTTTGGTAAGTTTCAAAGTTAATATTTTAAACAGAAACTGCTTGTGAATATTTATTAATTAAACTAAAATATGTAATAATCAATTGATTTACTGATTTTTGTAGAGTGTAAATTTCTTTGTGAAGGATTATAAAAAAAACGTAGTTTTACTTCATTTATTGTCAATGAATCCAAGCCTGCCAATTGATACAACTGTATATCAATGAATGACTTTGAGGCACAAATGGCATCACTGGATCAAACAATTTGAATCTTCTTGGCTTCCTTTTTTAGTTGCTCAGGATCAATGGGTACAACTCCCAGTTTTTCGCACACCAGTCCACCTGCCAGGTTTGAAAGCTGGGCCATGAACGGAGTAGGCAATCCAGCGGCCAGACAAAGGCTCGCTGCTGCAATCACGGTGTCACCTGCGCCCGAAACATCGGCAATATCGCGGACCTGGGCTGGGTAATAGTTTTGCTTCACGCCATTGGTTAGAAATACGCCCAATTCTGAAAGGGTAATAAAGAGCAATCCAATTTGATTTTCCTTTTTAAACTTTTCAGAGACCCTTTTCAATTCCTTCATGTCTGTTTTCTCGCTCATCAACTTCAGTCCTTCCTTGAATTCCTTGAAATTGGGCTTGAATAAATCGACCCCTTGATAATGGTTGAAATTTCTGATTTTAGGGTCAGCTGCGATGAGAATATTCTTTGATTTTGCCAGTTCAATCACGTTCTTGATCAGCGAAGGAGTAATAAGTCCCTTGTCGTAATCAACAAATATGACTGTATTGATGTGTTCACTTTTGATAATGGTACTGATCCTGTCGAAGATCTGCAATTCAAATGCAGGATCGATCAAGGTGGAAATTTCATGGTCAACCCTGGCAATCTGTTGGCCTCCGCTGATAATGCGTGTTTTGACGGTGGTAATGCGGTTGGGATCAATGAAAATTCCCTGTCTTGGAAGCTTTTTTTCCTGCATCAGCTCTTCAAAAATGCGTCCTTTTTCATCGTTTCCAAGAATGGAAATCAGGAAAGGGGTAGCACCCAGAGCCTGTATGTTCATCGAAACGTTTCCTGCGCCGCCTAACCTGTTCTCCTCCTTGGTGACCGTTACAATCGGAATGGGCGCTTCTGGTGATATACGGTCCACCTTTCCCCACAAATAGTTATCGATCATCGCATCGCCGATCACCAATACTTTTAATTCGGAAAACTTACTGAAAACCTGATCGATATTGTCTTTTTTCACTTCTTCATTTTTTTTCGATGCACAAAAGTAATAAAATTAAACGCGGAAAAAATGACAAACCTCTTCATTCGGGACCAAAGGAGGTATAAAACACGAATGGGAACAATCCATCAAGGATAGTTCCCATTCACTGCTGGTCAACCCGGGGGTTTTCCTCAGTCACAGACTACGGTTATTAAAACTGGCCGATCCATCCGGTTTCTCCAACCATTTTTCTCTGCCTTGAGCTTTCCTGTAGTGCTTGTTACAGCATTACATTCAAGCTGTTCATTCGACATTTCCGAAGAAATTGCCTTCCTGAACGAAGTTCCATTAAAGCCACCTTATCGTCGGTTTTTGCAAACTTCTGTCGGGTGAAAAACGAGATTCGATCCGTAAATCGTTTCGTTTTCTGGATGACTGATAAGAAATCGAAATTTCTTTTGTCTCCTGCTTCTTTGATCAACATTTTAATGAACGTTTGACGGTTCTTTGATTTGTTGCAGAATCTCCACACTTGCATGCTTTGGTTCGAACTTCAGCTTTTTCTGAATGCGAATCCGAAGACTCGGATAATCAGGTTGTAGATTCAATTAAGTACCTTCTTCCTTTTTCATTCATTCAAAGCAGTTTTTTATCGCTCGTCTGATGATTAAATTTACCACATCTTTTGTATAAAAGTCAAGTTTTTTAAGGTTTTTGATTCAACATCGTATCGACAACAGTTATCAACAATTGTCAATAACTTTTATATACGTTTATAAATCTCATATGCAGTATCTTAGAATGATGAATAACCGGAACAAATGTACTTACTAACATTCATTTATGGTTTAAATAAGAGCGTAATTACGTGATTTTAGGTCATTGAATCAAGCTATTTAAAAGATGTATCCGATCGATTGAATGACCAGGATATCTTAAAAATGAGTGAAAGCTCATTTAACTTAGTAAGAATTGAACTCGGATGGATGGCCTATAAACTTAAATCAAACCCAGGATCGTTTTGATACATTCTAAAAGTTGAAATAAAAAGCTACCATTTACCCGAATTTGGGCTGGTCATTTTTTAAAACAATTCTCAAACCATCCTCTAACCTAAATTCAGCTGTTTCGATTCCATATCCTTTCAAAGCTGCCATAAAACCTTCATTCATCATACGTCCTGCCCTCAAAGGAAAATCAATTAATGCGGGATAATTGAGTTTGTTCTCAGGATGCGTGTAAAACTCGAGGCAGGTATGAAGTTGCGTGGAAAGATATATCCTACAGGCCATTGGTCGTGCATCATAGATTGAGCATGCTCCATTTTCGAGCAATGGACAAGGGGATTTGTAGCCTGCAACTTCCTCCTCAGACATTTGGGACGTAACTGCATGTTTCGCTTCGGCAACTTCCAGGCACCCTGCAATCTTCTCATTGGAAAACTGTGATTTTATTTTTTCAGATAGATAGTGCAATTCATATGAATTGGCATAAACCGCCTGATGGCAGCACCAATGGCAACCTTTGTGACAGGCAACTTTCATGTTCTGCCGTTCAGCCAAAGCCAACACTGAATCATTTAGCCCATCAATGGCATCGTAAAGCCCCTCAATGGCCGAAAATAGCGTGGCATTTGAAAGACCTTGCTCTATGGCTGATTGTGCAAGCTTATACCCGTCAGCATAGAAAATACGGTCATTCTCGGTGAAATGTTTGTGTTCCTTCTCCATCGTATTTAATAATTTTGACACAAAAATAAATTAGTTTTCAAGAAAGCCTTTATTTTGTCAGCTCATATTCGCCTAATGGAAAAAGAAATCCTCATTGTAAAAAATATCACGGAAGAAGGCCCTGGCCTTTTGGAAGAATTATTAAATGAGCAAGGAGTAGGTTACCAGGTCACCGACCTTCAACAGGGACAGCTTTTCCCACCTGTCGAACATTATGGAGCAATTATAGTGCTGGGTGGTCCTGACAGCGCCAATGATGTGAATGAGAAGATGGAAAAGGAACTGGCCCGTATTCGTGAAGTGCTTGCTGCAAATATTCCCTACCTGGGCATTTGTCTCGGCCTTCAGACGCTCGTCAAGGCAGCTGGTGGCAGGGTCGTCAAAAGTCCTACGAAAGAAATCGGTTTCATGGATCCCGAGAACCATCCTTTTAGGGTGGAATTGACCGAAGAAGGTAAAAGGGATCCACTTTTTAAAGGAATGGATCATTCATTTCATGTTTTTCACCTTCATGGTGAAACCGTTGAACTGACTGATGACTGCCTACTTTTGGGAGTTGGAAAATTTTGCCGCAACCAGATTGTGCGCATCGGCTCAAATGCCTATGGTATTCAATGTCACTTTGAGCTGACACCTGATCTGTTTGAAAATTGGATCAATGAAGACCCTGACCTGCTTACACTCAATAAGGAGGATTTAAGAGCCCACTTTGCAACTATCCTAACCACTTACACACAAGATGGACAGCAATTGTTTCAAAACTTTTTAACCATTGCAGGGTACTGAATAAGGGCCGCGATAAAACATGATTATAGGGCCATGGACACAAGATTTCACAGACTTACAATTGATGTTGTTAAAAAAACACAATTTGGTTGAAATTCAAATCCAAATTTTTCCATTCCAGCCTGAATAACCTTATTTTAGCGCAATAATCAATCAGCATGATGGGTCTAAGGCTCTTTTGTCTTCTTATTCTATTGAATGTGTTCTCAGGAGCATTTTCACAGAAGAAATACACTTTAAGCGGAACCATCTCTGATTCAGAAAACGGTGAGGACCTGGCAGGCGCCATTCTTTCGGTTCAAAATACCACTTACAAGGCCCTTTGTAATTCATATGGCTTTTATTCAATCACCCTTCCTGAGGGTGATTATCATATAATGATCCAATATGTAGGGTATGAAATTCAACTGGTAAACCTAAGCTTGCATTCAAGCCAGATCATTAATTTCAAATTGATGGCGGTAAGTTATGAACTCGATTCCATTGATGTCAAAGGAGAACGTGCTGATCACAACGTGACTTCAATGGCCATGGGGAATTTAAAGATCAATCCTCACCAGATAGAAAATATACCTGTGTTATTTGGAGAACGCGACCTGATTAAAACACTTCAGTTGTTGCCTGGAATTAAGACGGCGGGTGAAGGAAATACAGGCTTTTATGTGCGTGGGGGAGGCTTGGATCAAAACCTGATTCTATTGGATGAAGCACCTGTTTACAATGCCTCGCATTTACTCGGATTTTTCTCTGTATTTAATTCTGAAGCCATCCGTGATGCTGAATTACTCAAGGGATCTATCCCTGCAGAATACGGCGGTCGCGCCTCCTCGGTGCTGGATGTAAGGATGAAAGAGGGAAACATGAAGGATTACCAAACCGCTGGGAATGTGGGATTAATTTCATCGAACCTCAGTTTTGAAGGGCCTGTGAAAGAAGATGTCAGCTCGTTTATAATCAGTGCCCGGCGCACCTATGCTGATTTGTTTCTCAAATTGGCACCCAACAAGGAATTACGCCAAACACAGCTGTATTTCTACGACCTGAACCTGAAAACCAACTTTAAACTCAATGAAACTAACCGGCTGTTTATTTCAGGCTACCTGGGTCGTGACAAGTTTAAAATGCAAGATCAATTCGGATTTGATGGGGGCAGCAGAACGGCCACCATCCGACTCAACCATACTTTCAACGAAAAGTTGTTTTCAAACAGTTCCCTTATTTTCAGCAAATATTCTTATCAAATTGACATCTCAGGGAACAATGATGTTTTGCTGGGTTCAGAAATCAAGGATTTTAACCTGAAACAGGATTTTAGCTGGTTCCTTAATACAAAAAACACTCTGAAATTCGGGGCTAACGTGATTGATCATACCATCGTTCCTGGCGAGGTGGAGGCAGCCAAAGGGAGCGTTTATGAAACCTATGCAGTAAGGCCACGACGAGCTATTGAAAGCGCTTTTTATGCCTCTAACAGCCAGCAACTTTCCGAGCATTTAAAAATCTATTACGGCTTGCGGCTTGCCCTGTTTTCGAACGTAGGTCCCGGCGATTTCTACCGTTTTGATGATCAGGGCAATGTGATACAGACCATTGGTTACGATCATTTTAAATGGGTTAAGACACAGGGCGGTCCTGAGCCCCGGCTGGCCATTCATTACCAGCTTGGACCTCAGGAAGCCGTAAAAGCCTCGTACAATCGGATCTATCAATTCATTCATCTGTTATCGAATTCAACCGCCTCGACCCCAACCGATGTTTGGCTTCCCAGCAGTGACAATGTCAAACCCCAGATTTGCGATCAATGGACGCTCGGATATTTCAGAAACAGCAAAAAGAACATGTTCGAATCATCCATGGAAGTATATTACAAAAACCTTCTCAACCAGATTGATTACCGCAATGGCGCTGACCTGGTTTTCAATTCAACAGTGGAGTCTGAATTGATTTTCGGGAGAGGATGGGCTTACGGTGCTGAATTCCTGGTCAAAAAAAACGAAGGAAGGCTGACTGGTTGGCTGGGCTATACCTGGTCCAAATCAATGCGGCAGTTTGACCTTGTTGACAATGGTTCGCCTTTTCCAGCGCGCCAGGACAGACGACATGACATTTCGCTTGTTGGCATGTATGATTTAAGCCGTAAGCTGAAATTCTCAGCCACCTGGGTGTTTAATACAGGAAATGCAGTAACTTTCCCAACTGGTAAATATATGGTCGATGGACAGATGGTAGCCCTTTATACCAAGCGAAATGGCTACAGGATGCCAAATTATCACAGGCTCGATCTTGGATTGACCTGGATCAGAAAACAAACAGCACAATTTGAATCAAGCTGGAACTTTTCGATTTACAATGCTTATGGACGGGAAAATGCCTATTTTATTTCTTTCAGGCAATCCAAAGTGGACCCTGATAAAACAGAAGCCGTCCAGATTTCGTTATTTAAGATGATTCCTTCGATAAGTTATAAATTTAAATTCTAATAAATTGCTGAAATCATTGAGATACATATCAGTACTTGTTTTCATTCTATTGGCCTTTTCGGCTTGCGAGAAAGTGATTGAAATTGACTTAAACCAGGCCAGGGAAGCCATTGTCATTGAAGCCACCATAACAAACAGCAAGTTGCCATTTAAAGTGCTGGTTTCAAAAACGATGCCCTATTTTGGAACAACTAATAGCAATCCTGTTACAGGAGCCACCGTAAGCGCCAGATCTGAAAATGGAAAAATTAAATATTTTTCTGAGACATCACCAGGAGTTTATGAAATGGCAAATATCATTGCCCTTCCTGGTTATTGGTACATTGTCGAAGTTGAATATGAAGGAATTACCTACAGCGCCCGATCGTTTATGAACGAACCGGTCCCAATTGCAGAAGTGGGCTTTTCCTATTTCGATGGATTTGGAATATTCGAAAGTGGGTATAAAGTCAGTACTTACATCAGGGATCCGTCGAATGCCGAAAATTATTATCGCTTGAAGTACTTTGTAAATGGTCAACCAACACTCGACCAGGGACAATTCACGCTTTATTCCGATCATCTTTTTAACGGGAAGGCCATCGGACTGGCACAGCGATCCACGGTCTTTAAGGAAACTGATACTTTGACCATTGAATTACAATCAATTGACAAGGCAGCCTATGATTATTATTCAACTTTAGAGAACATTGCCTGGAGTGATATACAGCAATCAGCTACACCAGCAAATCCCATCAGTAACTTCAACAATGAAGCCCTTGGGTATTTTTCAGCCTATTCATATGATCGCAAGACATTGATTATCAAAGATTATATAGAAAATTAAAATTCAAATATTTATGGAAATAGTTGTTCTGGATGGATTTGCCCTTAATCCTGGAGATCTGTCCTGGGAAGGGTTGAAACAATTGGGAGCGTGCAAAGTATATGACCGCACAAAACCGGCTGAGGTCTTCAAGAGGATCAAAAATGCAGTCGTGGTGATTACCAACAAAGTGGTCATCGATGAACAAATGATCGACAGCCTTGCGCATTTGCGTTACATCGGGGTGACTGCTACAGGGTACAACGTGGTGGATGTCCAGGCGGCCAGTCGTAAAGGAATCGTTGTAACCAACATTCCAGCCTACAGCACCGATTCGGTAGCCCAACTGGTGTTTTCCCATATACTGAATATTGTCAATCGGGTAGAGATGCATGCCACGTCTGTCAGGTCAGGTGAATGGACCCAGAGTCCTGACTTTGCGTATTGGAAAAGTCCGCAAATGGAACTGGCAGGCAAAACCCTCGGGATTGTTGGTTTTGGCCGTATCGGTCGCAAAGTGGCTCAAATTGGAATGGCTTTGGGCATGAAAGTTATTTTTAACAACCGCTCACAAATCAAGGATGCCCCACAGGACATGCATCAATTATCACAGGAAGAGGTCTTTGCTCAAAGCGATGTGCTGAGCATCAATTGTCCCCTATCGGCCGAAAATAATGAGTTCGTCAACCAACAGTTGCTTCAGACCATGAAACACTCGGCCATCCTAATCAATACAGGCAGGGGAGGACTTATACAAGAAGCAGACCTGGCTCAGGCATTGAATGATGGAATCATTGCTGCGGCTGGACTTGACGTATTGTCAACTGAGCCTCCAAAACCTGCCAATCCATTGCTTTCCGCTCACAACTGTTTCATCACTCCTCACATTGCATGGGCCACTCTGGAGGCTCGTCAGCGATTGATGAATATTACGGTTGAAAACCTGCATTGTTTTATTTCTGGGAAGGTGCAAAATGTTGTGAAATAGTATCATTAGCGAAAAACACTCGTCCTCTTTGTTTGTTGTATTGGCTGAAAACAGATTTTTTAAATCAATTGACACCCATGAAAACAACCGTACTATTTATTTCAGCAATTCTCTTTCTGTTCTTAAGCGCATTTCAGCCAAGTGAAAGGAAGGAAAGGAAGTTACAGAAAGAAAAAGAGATGATTCAGTTGATTGAATCAGGCCATTTCCGCTTTGTAGCTATTTCAGCCAGATCGAGCCTTGGAAATTTTGACAACCTGGGTTCGAATTATGATTTGGTCTTTGACAGTCTGAGAGTGAAAGCTTATTTGCCATACTACGGACGGGCTTATAGTGTACCCTATGGCGGTGATGGGGGAGTTAAATTCAACCTGAAAGCCCAAAAGATTGATAAGAGATGGAATAAAAGGAAAAAAATGTTCACCATTGCAACCGAGGTAAGTGATTCTCAGGATTCGTATTCAATTTACCTGACTGCCAGTCCAAGTGGGTTTAGTGATTTGAAGATGAATTTCAGAAATCGGCAAATGATTAATTATTACGGAAGAATAGAAGGAATAAAATAAACTATGATCGTAAATTGAAAAAGACCAGATAATCTGGTCTTTCTTATTTTAGGATCATAAATGTTAACCCCTGGGGAAACATTTACTGTATGATTGACTTTTTTATATATAATCTACGTCATCGTCATCAAAGTTGTTTTCAAAGCCGTCGGGATTTTCATCCGAAAAATCGTCATAAATAGATAATCTTCTTTTGGCGCTTCTGTCTTTTTGTAATTTGGGTGCTTTGATAGTATCACCATCTACTTTTAAAGGGGTGATACCTTTTTTTGTAATTTTCAGATTTGTTTTCATTTCAAAAAATCTAAATGTTTGATAATTAAGATTTTAAAAGTTTATAAATAGCGTTTAATTCTGATTGTTAAACTATGAAAAAAAAAATAAATATTCCAAGCTTTTTGGGAAAAAAAATATTCATCATTTTAATAGATCCTGATAATGTGTTTATTATGCTTGATGAGAAAAATAATATTTTAAAAATACGATAATGTCATTTAAAAAGTTTCTTTATTCAGACACAAGTCCGAAAAATATATATAATTTCAAACAAACAATTCATAGGTGATGAAAACCTGTTTAACCCTGGTGCTGATTTTATTTGTTGGGTGGAGCTTTGGACAAAGTTATTCCACTTCCAATAAAAAGGCCATCAAACTTTTTGAGCAAGCTAAACTAGCCAGCAACAATAGTCTGTACCCCAAATCTCTCCAATTACTGCAACAAGCCATTGCTTTGGATCCAAACTTTTTGGAAGCTTATTTGCTCAACTCCGATATGTACCAGGAAATGGACTCTGTTTCTTTGCAGATTCAATCACTGGAAGCTGCTATACGAATCAACGCTTCCAAATACACAAAGTTGTATTATACGCTCGGCAATGCCTGTTACCGCTCAGGTTTATATCAAAAAGCAGTCGATTCATATTCAAAATACCTTGAAATAGCTGGCCAGAATGGAACATTCATCTCAAAGGCAAGACAGAATATCGTAAAATGTACTTCAGCCCTCGACCTGATCAAACACCCTGTAGCATTCAATGCAAAAAATATGGGAACTGCGATTAATTCATCGGACGACGATTATTGGCCAAGCTTCACCGTCGACGGAAAGACCCTAATTTTCACCCGTCTTTTAGGGGCAGGCGAACCTTCAGGTAAAGGCAGAACAATGGCACAGGAGGATTTTTACACCTCTCACCTCATCGATTCTCAATGGCAGCCCAGTGAGCCGGTTTCTTCCATCAATACCACCGACAATGAAGGCGCTCAGTCGATCTCTCCCGATGGGAAATGGCTGTTTTTTACCGCCTGTGGCCGCAATGATGGAATGGGAAGCTGTGATATCTATTTTTCAAGAAACAAGGGAGGATCCTGGTCATTACCCCGAAACGCAGGTGAACCTGTCAACTCCCCGGCATGGGAATCCCAGCCATCCATGTCGGCCAACGGGCAATCGCTATTTTTCGTCAGTAGCCGAAAAGGGGGAAAAGGTGGAATGGATATTTGGAAATGCAATTTGCTTGGCTTTTCAGAAGCAGGATCACCTGTTTGGAGTCAGGCTGTCAACCTGGGCGATTCAATCAACACCCCAGGTAATGAGAATTCGCCCTTCATTCATCCCGACAACAAGACCTTGTATTTTGCCTCTGATACCTGGCCTGGCCTGGGTGGATTTGATTTGTTTTACGCCAGGCAAAACGGCCTGGACTGGTCCAAACCACGCAATATTGGCTACCCAATCAACTCCTTCAAGGATGAGCAGGGATTGGTAGTAGATGCTTCGGGGAAGAATGCCTATTATTCATCCGACCGAACTGGCTCTAGAGGACGGGATATTTATACCTTCGAAATGTACGCCGATGCACGGCCAACGCCTGTTTCATATGTAAAAGGCAAGGTGATCGATGCCGATTCAGGTGAACCGCTTTGTGCCCAGGTGGAACTGATTGACCTCCATGAACCGGCTTCTGTCGTGAAAAGTGAGTCCTGTTCTGAACCAGGTGAATTCCTAATGTGCCTTCCTCTTGGAAAAGAATATGCATTTACAGTTTCCAAAGAGGGATATTTGTTTTATTCTGAAAACTTCCAGCTTAAGGAAAAAACCGAGCTGGTCGATCCATACATCCTTGAAATCAAGCTGAAGAAGATAGATATTGGTGGCTCTGTGGTTCTTAAAAACGTATTTTTCAACACTGGTTCCTATGAGTTGCTTCCCGAATCCAAGGGCGAACTTCAAAGGCTGATTGATCTATTGACAGCCAACAAGACCATCCGCATTGAACTTCAAGGGCATACGGACAACGTGGGCACTGAGGCCACTAACCTGAACCTGTCGGAAAGGAGGGCCATGGAAGTCTATAAATACCTGGTCACCAATGGCATCAAGGCAGAAAGGCTGATTGCAAAGGGATATGGCTATTCAAAACCCATCAGCAACAACGATACACCCGAAGGAAGATCATTGAACCGAAGAACTGAGTTTAAAATCACCGGGAAATAGCAATTCATCTCCCTATTTTTATTATACTGTCGGGTTACAGATCAAATGAGGAATCATGCTTCTGAGATCTTAATGGCAGATTCTACCTCTTACAGTATTTAATCGGTATTGGAGTAATGGAGATAGAACCGCCAATAATGCCAATAATGCCAATAATGCCAATTCCGCCACTACCGCCAATGTCGCTAATCCTGTATTTTGTCCGATACAGTTCAATTGACTTGTTTTTGCAATTTTGTCTCTATTGATATTGTTCAGATAAGTGGAACCAACTGTCAGTATCATAAGGAACTGACAAAAGGACAACTCAATCTTTGCCCTATGAAGGTTTAAAAATACCTGGTGGCATTATTGGCATTATTGGCATTAATGGCATTAATGGCAAAGAACAGGATGTCACTTCATCCGTTACATGACAAAACAATACTGGCTACTCAAAACACGAAGTGTTTGAATGTGAGTAACTCCGAATGCAATTCATGGAATTGGTAATAACCCTTGCCATGGGGCTTCCTAAATCTGGAAGTCGAGGTTGAATTTTGTTGGCGCATCCAGGTTGTAGGGTGTCTCTTGGTACACATAGTAGTTCAGCCAATTGGCAATCAACAGGTTGGCATGACCTCTCCACCGCATGGTGGGTTCCTTGGAAGGATCATTCCCTGGATAATAATTGGCCGGTATATTGATCGGAAGGTTCTTCTTCAGGTCCCGCTTGTATTCGGTATCAAGGGTATAGCGTGAATATTCCGAATGACCGGTGACAAAAAACTGGCGCCCGTCCTGGGTCATCACTGCATTGACACCCGATTCTTCCGACTTCGAGATCACTTTTAATTCCTTAACCTTTTCAATGTCGGCTTCATAGACTTCCGTATGCCGTGAATGAGGCACATAGTACTCATCATCAAATCCCCTGAAAATGGGCAACTGACCATTTAAATTGCGGTGTTTAAACACCCCGAACATCTTATGTGGCAGCAGGTATTTCGGCACCCCGTAAAAGTGGTACATACCCGCCTGTGCCGCCCAGCAGATATAGAGCGACGAAGTGACATGCCTGGTCGACCAGTCAAAGATCTCGGTCAGTTCCTTCCAGTAGGTTACCTCTTCAAATGGAAGCATTTCAACCGGAGCTCCCGTGAAAATCATCCCATCATAGTTATGCTCCTTTAACTGATCGAAAGTCTTGTAAAAGGCTTTCATGTGCACGTCAGAAGTATTCTTTGAATTGTGCCCTTTCATTCTCAGAAATTCAATTTCTATTTGTAAAGGGGTATTCGACAGCAAGCGAATCAAGTCGGTCTCAGTGGTCACTTTGATGGGCATCAGGTTGACAATGATGATTTTAAGTGGACGAATATCCTGGTGTGCAGCCCTGGATTCATCCATGATAAAGATATTCTCTTGCTGAAGCAATTCGATGGCCGGTAACTGATCTGGAACATTAATAGGCATAATAGCAACAATTTAAATTAAACAACCGAAACCTCAGCTGGAAGCCAAGGTTTCGGGTAAAGCATTACAAAATTAACCAATTTGATCAAAAGCCTGTTCAAAATCGGCAATAATATCATCGATGTGCTCAAGGCCTACCGAAACACGCAGGGAAGAAGGCAATACCCCTGCTGCTTTCTGAGCGGCCTCCGATAGCTGTGAATGGGTGGTGGCCGATGGCTGAATGATCAGCGTCTTGGCATCGCCTACGTTGGCCAGGTGACTGACCAATTTCAGGCTGTCAACCACTTTGATGGCGCTTTCCTTGGTGCCTTTGACTTCAAAGGAGAGCACACCACCGGCACCCTTGGGAAGGTACTTTTGAGCCAGCTCATACGAATGATTGCCTTCCAACCCGGGATAGTTTACACTCGCTACCTTGGGATGCTTCTGAAGCCATTTGGCCAGGGCCAGTGTGTTCTGAATGTGGCGCTCCATGCGCAGCGACAAGGTTTCAAGGCCCTGGAGCAGCAGGAATGAATTGAAGGGGCTTTGGGAAGCACCGATGTCACGCAAACCTTCGACCCTCACCTTGATGATAAAGGCAATGTTGCCAAAGGGCCCGTCAAAGTTGAAAACATCCCAGTATTTCAGTCCGTGATAGCCCTCTGAAGGTTCTGTAAAGCCTGGGAATTTACCATTTCCCCAGTTGAAATTCCCTGCATCAACGATCACACCCCCAATAGATGTCCCATGACCACCGATCCATTTGGTGGCCGATTCAACCACGATGTTTGCACCATGATCAATTGGACGGTTCAGGTAACCGGCTGCCCCAAAGGTATTGTCCACAATAAATGGGATGTCATATTTTTTGGCCAATGCACCAAAAGCATCGAAATCAGGAACCACGTAACCGGGATTGCCAATGGTTTCAAGGTAAATGGCCTTTGTATTTTCATCAATGAGCTTCTCGAAGGATTCAATCGTCAGGTCTTCAGCCAAACGGGCATCGATACCCAGCTTTTTAAAAGTAACCGTGAACTGGTTGTAGGAGCCACCATACAAGAAAGGGGAGCTGACAAAATTATCGCCAATGCCCATGATATTGGTGAAGGTTAAATACTGAGCTGAATGGCCTGAAGAGACCCCCAGGGCAGCCACTCCACCTTCAAGGGCTGCTATTCGCTGCTCAAAAACATCGGTGGTAGGGTTCATAATTCGGGTATAGATGTTCCCGAATGCTTTCAGGGCAAATAGGTCGGCTGCATGCTGCGAATCGTTGAACACGTACGATGAAGTCTGGTAAATGGGAACTGCCCGCGATTGTGTAGTCGGGTCAACCTGTTGTCCTGCATGTAGCTGCAGTGTTTCAAAATGTAATTTTTTCTCAGTCATACTATTTATTTTAAGGATTAATTGTTATTTTAATATAAGTTACAAAGTACCTAAGTGCTTAGGAGATAAAGTAGATGGGTGATAAAGTACCCTTTATTTTTGCCAATCAAACAATTCATTGTAAGTTGTCATTTTTTTCTTATTATTTAATATTGCTTGTCACTTAGGTACTTTGTCACTTGTTCCTTTGTCACTTTGTCACTTTTTTACTTTGTCACTTTGTTACTTTGTTACTTTGTCACTTGTCACTTTGTTACTTTGTCACTTTGTTACTTTGTTACTTTGTCACTTTGTTACTTTGTCACTTTGTTACTTTGTTACTTTGTCTCAAAAAATATCTGATGAATTTCTTTGATGGCTTTTTGGGTGTCATCCTGGTCAACGATTAGATAGCTTACTAAATCAGATGCTCCTGAACCACTGAGCAATACGTTGATCTTGTGTTGCGCCACGGCCGTAAACAGCTTGGCCGATACACCGTGGTGTTGCTGCATCCCGTGACCCACCACCGCGATGAGCGAAACCTTGTCCTCTACCACAATTTCACTGACCGAACTCAGGGGCAGTTCACTGCAGATCTGCCTGGCCTGCGCGATTTCCTTCTTGTTGAGAATGATGTTGATGCTCACCTGCGAGGTAATGACAGAGCGGATATTGATGCCCGATCGATGAAAGGCTGTGGTCACTTTGGCAAGAATGCCGGGTTTAAATCCTACGCCTGGTCCATTGAGTTTCAAAACGGCAATCTCATCTGTATGCACCACGCTTTTTACCACGTTTGGAGTCACCAGTGATTCCGAATTGATGATGGTGGTCAGCTCCTTGCTTTGATCCCTCAGTCGAAATACATGAATGGGAATGTGGCTGTCAATCAATGGCTCCACAATGCGCGGATGAATGGACAGTTCACTGAAATACGACAATTCGGAGGCCTCTGAATAGGTCAGGCGGGGAATCAACTTTACATCGGCTACCGATTCGGAGTCCGAAGTTTTGAATTCCTTGTCTAGCTCCCACAGTTGAAGCAAATCAGCCCCGATCAGTCGGGTGATCCCTGCCGCCGAATAGTCAGCCGACTGTTTACCCAGCCTGGCAATTCGGCCGCTTAGGGTGATTCCATAAGAGCCGGGAATCAGGCTGATCCCCTGGGGGATTAAATCTTTCAGCTGCCCCGAGTCTTGAAACAGGATGGTGGCATTGCCGAATTCTTCGGTCACGGTCAGTCCCAGGGCTTCGGGATATAGAATTGTTGAACTGAGTTGGTTCCTTTCCAGGAACAATTGCAGGATAGCAGCAGTGATGCGTTCTGAATAACTGATGACCTGATCTTTCAATGGGAGTGAAAAATCGCCCGTGAATTCAATTCCCTTTAATAGCTTATGCAAGGCTTTGAGTTCAGACCCGAGGCCTTCACCAATGGCGGATTCACCAAACTGGCCCAGCTTCTGAAGCACACATTCATTGATTTGGTCCATCACCTGGCTGGTGGTCGCTCCATTGATGATCAACAGGTCGATGCCCTGTTCGATGGTCTGCTGTATTTTTGGGATAGCGGAAACGACTACCACGGCTTGGTTTTCAGTTGCACTCAACAGGTGGGCAAATGCTTCCAGTACCGGGAAATTAGAAAGACTGTTTCCGCCAAATCGTATGACACAATTTGACATGATCAAAATTTAAAAAATAAGAATTGTAATTTTTTTTATTGGGAGGATAGCCTTCAGACAATATGATTGATCACACCGCATGAAGGCTGGCGCATTATCATAGGCATGGAAGACATCATAAAATCATTGCAACCCATCGTGTGGGAAGTGCCGGGAGCGCTATCTTTTGCAAAATGATTCATATTCGTGTACCTGTTGGTATGAAGTGCAAACATAAACAGTTTTTCGAAATAGACAATACAAATTTAAAATTGTTCAAAATAATTCTCCTAAAATTATCATTGCACTTCCACAATTTTTCCTCCTTCTCATTTTTCTATCAAATGGTAGATGCAGTGCACAAGGTTCAATAATTTATTAAAAAATTTGAATTTTGTTGAATATATTAATTTGCATTTTGTAAATTTGGAGGGATTGTTTGATCTATCCGTCGAATGAAGCCGACGGCAAAGGATACTGGATTGACTGAACTTTAATCTTATATGTAATATTTCATCAGGGCTCTATCCTTTGCCGTCGGCTTTAGCCGACGGATACAAGAACATTTAACACAGATGAAACCATTAGCAAGGGGCTGAAAATCATTGCATTTTATAATTATCAATCATTCAACACATGAAAAACAAAGCTATCTATTCCATCCTTCTCTTTTCAATTCTCCTGCTGTCACTCAACCAGGGATGTAAAAAAGAAAAGATGATCGTTGTTCCGACCGTTGTCATTGCAAATGTGTCGGACATCACCTCTACTTCTGCAACTTGTATGGGTGAGATCAGGTCTGATGGCGGTTCTCCGATCCTGGAAATGGGCATTTGCTGGAGTTTAACCAGCCCCCTGCCAACCATTTCAGACAACAAAACCACCGAAGTTATCAGCAATGGAAGTTTCACCAGTTCGATCACAGGATTGGCTCCAGGTGTGACTTATTATTTCAGGGCTTATGCAACCAATGGTGCTGGCACGGCCTATAGCAGCCAGGTCACCTTCGCAGCTTTAACCACAGCCCCTGTTTTGACTACTTCCGAATTATTGTCCATCACAGCGATTTCGGTCAGTTGTGGTGGTCATATCATCGCCGATGGAGGAATGTCGATCTTGTCACACGGGGTCTGTTGGAGTACCAATCAGAATCCTACCATCGCAGATCATAAGCTAAGCAACACACAGGAGGATAGCAGTTTCACGAGCCATATTACTGGTCTAAAACCCAATACAACTTATTATTTACGGGCTTATGCAACCAATTACAAAGAAACCGGGTATGGAAATGAACTTACCTTTAAAACCCTGGCCTCTGGTATTGGACCAGTTACCGATATTGATGGAAATGTTTACAATACAGTCATCATTGGAACCCAGGTATGGATGGTTGAAAACCTCCAGACCACCAGGTACAATGATGGAACTCCAATTCCCCAGGATACTGTTTGGTTTAATCTTAGGACAGAGGCATACTGTTGGTACGACAATGACATTGCAAATAAAAACGTCTATGGTGCGCTCTACAATTGGTTTGCAGTCCATACTGAAAAGCTTTGCCCACAGGGCTGGCATGTGCCCAGTGATGAAGAATGGACCACTTTGACCAACTTCCTGGGAAAGGCAAATGTGGCTGGCGGTCAGATGAAAGAAGCTGGAACGACTCATTGGATGAGCCCCAACAACGGGACAAACCCTGAAGTGGGATTTAATGCCGTTCCAGGTGGCTACCGGGGCAGTAATGGTAAATTCCAATACCTCTATTATCGTTGTAATTACTGGAGTTCTACACAAATATTGGATAGCCCTACAACGGTTTGGGATCGCAATTTAAAGAATGTTGATACAAGCGTCTATGCAGGTGCCATGGCAATGAATTATGGTTGCTCGGTACGTTGTATCAAGGATTAATACACCGGCGCGTGAGCAGGTGACTCCAGTCACCTGCTCACTAAAAAAGATATCCAGGTATTTTAGGATAGAGGGTGTATAAAAAGTCGAATAAACAAATTTAAACACAAAGACACGGAGACACAAAGATCTGTTTTTCAATTACTTCTTTCTTCGTGTCTTTGTGTCTTTGTGTTTAAATTTTACTTTTTAATCACCCTCCTCCACATTAGAAGCTTGCCAATAATTCCCTGATCTCCAGGTCTGAAGGTTGCCTGCCGTATTCACAGATCTCGAACGACTCAGCCCAGGTACAGTTGCGCGCCTTCTTTTTTCCAAGCCATTTGATTAAACAATCTTTCTTTTCCCTGCTCATTGCTGGTTTTCGTCCAGCCACCAGCCATTTTAGGCGCTCTTCCTTTCCCTGAGGTACTTCGTCCAATTGACCATTGGTCCATGGGAGCCATTCGAAATACTGAGATTCGTGGGCCGACATGGCATAAATCTTTTGTTCGTACACGCTTGTAATATCCACGCAAATATCTGGATGAAAGGCTTGTGGTTTCTGAAAACGATCTTCCATGTACAGAAAAACGGGGTTCTTTTTTAATGGGGGCACATCGGGTACGATGTTGGGTACAATCACCAGGTAGGCAGCATCTTGCATCAAGACCGATGCATTGCGGTGATCAGGGTGATAGTCGTTTGGGCGGTGACCAATGACATAATCAGCCCCCCATTCCCTGATTATTTTTATTATTTGACGCCGCACTTCAAGTGAAGCGGTTAACTCCCCATCCGGATTGTCGAGCACAAGATAAGTAATGCCTAAGCGTTTGGCAGCCTCGGCGGCTTCCTTTTTTCGGATTTCGGCCAGCTCCTTTCCCTTCAGGACTTGATGCCCCGCCTGACCGTTGGTTATGGATACAAACAGCACTCTATGCCCGGCTTTGGCCAAAAGAATGGCAGTACCACCAACCTTGTAATCGGCATCATCGGGATGAGCCCCCAGAACAACCACATTGAGTTTCTTGGATTGTCCAAATCCAGGGAATGAGATGATGGCCAGCAAAATAAGCAGCATTAGAGATCTCTTTTTCATGGTAAACTTTTTAGTTGGTTTATTTTTCAGAAGGCCCAGTGTACAAGCGGTTTGAGGGGCATCTGAGATTTTGCCTACAAGATCGTACTAATTATCATTATTTGAAAATGGTTTTAACAAAGATTGGAAGTTTTTTGTACAATATTTTCATCTCATCACTCTGAATGCATGGGCGGATGCGTCTTTGAATGTGTTGATTGTATACCCTAAAGTGGTTTGCATAACAACAGCCATAAGCATGCGCGATACAGGTGTCGGCCAGGTGCCATGTACTTGGATTATTCGAAGATTATTCGAAGATTATTCGAAGGTTATTCGAAGATGATTCTATTACATTCGAATAATCTTTGAATAACTTTCGAATAGTCTTCCAATAACCATCGAATAACCCAAGTACCCGGCAACTCAATATTCATGGTTGGAGGGTTCTTTATTCATTTTTTTTTGTCCTTACGATCCATCGAAAATATCTTATATTTAGGCTATCATTTATGAAACTGTTATTTTGAATAAAACAACCAAGCTTAAGACCAACTTACCACTTAATATTCAACCACATGAAGGAGTTTAACAGACGTGATTTCATTAAACTTTCAGGTGCAGCAGCCGCTTCGGTCATTGCAGTTCCTACAATCATTTCAGCCTGTGCCCGCAGCAAGAAGGGGCAGGTTGCTCCATCGGACCGAATTAACCTGGCCATCATTGGCTCAGGCAACCAGGCGATGAATGATATCAGTGATTTTATCACTGACCCGCGGGTCCAGATTACGGGAATCTGTGATGTCAATAAACAAAGTACAGGTTACTGGGATGGTAAACCGGGAGGACGGGATGTGGGGATCAATTTGGTGAACGGGTATTATTCCAAATTATCTGGAAAGAAATACACGGGTTGCCAGGGGTTTGAAGATTTCAGGGAAGTGATTGGACGAAAAGAGATTGATGCCGTTGAGGTAGTGATACCCGACCATTGGCATTCGATCCCGGTACTGATGGCCGCCAGGGCTGGCAAGGATATTTATTGCCAGAAGCCCCTTGCACTGACGATTCCAGAAGGAAGGGCCATGGCAAACGCGGTCAAAAAATACGGGGTGATCTTCCAGACCGGCAGCCAGCAACGATCGGATGAAAACTTCAGACGGGTCTGTGAACTGGTAAGGAATGGCCGGATCGGCCAGTTGCAAACCATTGAGTGTGGTCTTCCCGGCGGGACACCTGATTACGGCAAGACAGGTCAACTGACCAACACAATACCCGTTCCTGCAGGATTTGACTATGAGACCTGGCTGGGACCAGCGCCCGATGCACCTTATTGCCCTGCACGTACGCATGTCAACTTTCGCTGGGTGCTCGATTATTCAGGCGGACAAGTAACCGACTGGGGAGGTCATCACCCTGACATCGCTCAGTGGGGAATGGACACCGAATTAACAGGTCCTGTGAAGATTCAAAATGCAAAGGCACAGTGGGCCATTCATCCGGTTTGGAATACGGCCACTGAATATTATTTCGAATGCCTGTATGCCAACGGGTTGAAGCTCATTATTTCCAATAAGCTCAAGGGAGGAGTTACCTTTCGGGGAACCGAGGGATGGGCATATGCGAACCGGGGAACTCACCAGGTATTCCCTGAAACCTTGAAAGATTCGGTCATCGGCGCTTCAGAAATCCATCTCTACAAGAGCGACAACCATTTCCGCAACTTTATTGACTGTGTCATTTCCCGTAAGGAAACCATTGCTCCCGCTGAGATTGGACACCGTTCGATCACCATGTCACACCTTGGCAACATTGCCATGAAACTGCAACAAGATCTGGAATGGAACCCGCAAACAGAACAATTCGTCAACAACGATGTGGCCAACGGGATGCTTTCCAGAAAGATGAGAGACCCATGGGCTGGTATTTACCAATCGCTTTTGGTAGATTAATGGAACCTAATCTTATTCAATGAATTTGCCCTTGTACAGCGAGTACAGCCGATGACTTATCCCTGAAGTGATTGAAAAACTTCAGGGATCATTTTCTCTGTTTAATTATTTAAAATAAACCAATGAAGCTCTTAATTCTATGTATCTTATTTTCAAGTATTCTCACAGGAGCGATGGCTCAGGAAAAAGATGAAATCTATGTAGCCCAGGGCAAGATTGCCATGATCGTACAAGATTCAACAATGACCCCTGTGGATCCAATTATAAAACTACAGTATGAATTGGATTATGTCCGTCACTGTTTGTATGAATGCCACCAGGAAAAGGGGAGGGGTTATGCACTCTCTGTTGTTGGGGGAATGATGATGGGAATTGGAATGGCTTATAGCTCCAACAATGTAGATTCCAATTTCGACGGTCAGTCAGGGAATAACTTCGACACTCCCGGTGCCATGTTTATTGTTGGCGGGGTGATGTCACTGGTAGGAACGATCATGGTGATCGATTCCGAGAAATGGCTCAAGCGCGCCTATCTAGGCCCCAATGGTTTTGGAGTAAAATTTGTATTCTAATATTCGATACAGCCTGAAGGGTCTATTGTCCCATCATAATCAGTTGTTTGCACTGCCGGTTTACCTTGCACAGATACACTCCCGGGGGAACCGATTGACCCTTGTCATTGGTGCCGTTCCAACTTAATTTGAGATATTCATCAGTTATTCCATTGGCCAGATTTTTAACTCTTTGCCCGGGGAGGTTGTAGATATCTACTGTAATTTTCTCCTGTTGGGGATTCTGTATTTCAATCACGATCTGATGTATAAATGGATTGGGATAACACTTCAGTGAAGGCTCATCCTGGGTGACTTCAGACAGTTCAGTAGGTTTGGAGAGCTGAGTAACCACAATGGTTTGCGGATCAATACCTGGTGCAAAAACAGTTACTGTTGTCAATCTGTTGATAGCAGTTGAATTGGCATCGGCTGTAAAGGTCAGCATTTGGTTACCTGTACCTGAGGCTGGATTTACAGTAAGCCAGGTTTGATCGCAACTGACAGACCATGGAACATCAGAAGTCATTTCAACGATGGCTGTACTCCCCTGATTTGCTTCCATATTGACAGTTGTTTGCGAAAGCTTCAGTTCAACCATTTCAACAATGGTTTTAAAGTCTTTCCATTCAGGAGCCGCGGCATACAATGCAGAAGACCCGTATGGCACATATAATTTGCAGACGTTTTTATTGACCTCATAAAAAACACTGGTGGCCTTGGTTAAATCTACGGGGGTAATCCGATTGACATAGATAGACATCAGATTTCGGCAGCCAAAAAAGGCAGTTTCTTCAATTCTATTGATCGATGGAGGCATGGTAATGGATGTTAAGCCGCTACAGTCCAAAAAAGCTTCCCTTGAAATGACGGCAACCGAAGATGGAATCACCACTGTTGCCAATTCGATGCATCCGGCAAACAGTCCATCTGCAAGTTGAGTAACCGTTTGGGGGATCACCATTTTCTGTAATCTGCTGCACCCATAGAAAGCGCTACCTCCAATAGAAGTAACAGAGGAAGGAATATCGATGAATCTCAGAACACTGCAATATCCAAAAGTCCAGTTTTCAATGCTGGTAATCCCTTCTGGCAATTCAATGGAAGAGAGCTTGTTGCAGCCATAAAAAGCTCCCGCCCCAATGGAAGTTATAGAGGGTGGAAGATAACAGGTTGTTAGTTCGTGGCAGCCCATAAAAGCACCCGTCCCGATGGTATCCACATTGGCTGGAATGATCATTGAAGACAGGCCCGTACAATCATTAAAAGCTCCATTGCCAATAGATATAAGCGCTGGAGGTAAAATAACTGAACTCAAACTTGCTTTCCCGCTCAATGAATAATTAGGGCCAAAATCCAAAGTTTGTAAGGCAGAGCTATATCCCCGATCATTGTCAGAGGTCTTTGAGAAGGGCATGTGCAGGTATGGCTTCCCGGGAATGGAATTTTTCGGATAAGAAGCATGAAATACCGAAATGGTATCATCATAAGCAGCAATGCTCACTTCGCTCAAATCCAACACTGCCAGCACAGGCATCTCATTGCGCATGGTTTTAAAATCACGGGCATCGATTGTCCCGGTAAGCTTGAGATGGGTAAGGGTACTTTTTTCCTCACTGGTCAGGGCAGCACTTAAACCTCCCGGTGTAACCATGACGGTTTTGGGATAGGAATCCTGACTTACGGTGATGGTTTGATTTAAAAACCCTGTTGATGAAAAGCGAATGGTTCCTATTCTGGTTTCACCTGACAGGTTGGCTTCTGCCGTAACAGTTATGCTTTGGGGAGTATTGCCTGATGAAGGATTCACTGTGAGCCATAGCTGGTCTGCGCTTGCTGTCCAACTAACATTGGCATCTATGCTGAGAGTGTCAGTATTTCCACCCCCGGCTTTAAAATTCAGGCTTCCTGAACTTAGCACAAACCCTTGGGTCCCGGCAATGAGATGGGTAAAATCTTTCCACTGATTGGCCTCGGCATAAAGATCCTTTGTTCCATAGGGCACAGTCAGGGTACAGGTATTCTTGTCCACGCTATCAAAGACTGCAAGGGTGGTATCCAATGGAACAGGCACAAGCGGATGAGATTCAATGGAAGTTAAACTGCTGCAGCCATTCAATGCACCATATCCAATGTAGCTAAGGGAGGATGGGAGGATGAGCGAGGTAAATCCACTACAACCTGCAAAAGAATGATTTTCGATAGAAGTCACTAAGGGAGGAATCACCAGGGCGCCTGTCAATGCACTGCAGTTATTGAATGCCCAGCTTCCGATCAGGGTAAGCGTTGAAGGTAGGTTCAATGGACCTGTCAGGCCACTGCATCCATTGAAAGCAGATTCTCCGATTGAATCTACCGACGATGGCAAGACTAGTGATGTCAGGCTCCTGCAATCATTAAATGTCAGTTTTTCTATTGAGGTAACCGAAGGAGGAATGGTTAAAGGACCTGTCCAGTTGATGCAGCCGTCAAATGCATGCTCGCCGATTGAGATAACCGATGTAGGAATAGTAACCACAACCAGCGAGGTACATTTATAAAAAGCATACCCCTCAATGGAAGTAACAGCTGATGGAATGACCATCGAGCTTAAGCTGCTGCAATCCCAAAAGGTGGCATATTGTATGGATGTTATGGCTGATGGAAGATTAACCGATGTCAAACTGCTGCAGCCTGAGAATGCCCCAGCTCCGATATAGGTGACTGATGAAGGAATGCTGATTGATCTTAAACCGCTACAGTCAGAAAAAGCACCTTGTTTGATCGCCTGTACCGATGGAGGAAGGATGATGGAAGTCAAACCAGTGCAGCCAATGAAAGCAGCTTCTCCAATCACTGTCATGGACGAAGGAATCAGCACCGATACCAAGCTGGTTTTACTGTGTGTAACTTCATTCCAGAAAGCATATTCGGGGAATTCATTGGCCGGATAGCCAGTTCTCCAGGAGGTGCCCCCTGTGCCTGAGTAGGCCATCACAATAACTTCGGACAGATCGATCACAGAAAGCACTGGCATCTCATCGCGCAGGGTTTTAAAATCACGGGCATCCATCGTGCCTGTAAGAGTGATGTTTGTAAGGGTACTTAATTCGCTGTCTGTCAATACTGTTTTTAAATTACCGGCAGTTACCTCCACTGTTTTCGACAGCTGTGCCGAAAGTAGGATGGGAAGACATATACCAATGAAGAGTAACAACATAGGTTTCATAGTGGTATGGTTTTTAAACCCTTCAGGGCTTCATTAACATCAGTTGTTTCGATTGACCATTCATCCTGCAGATATACACCCCGGGGGGAACCTTCTCATTCCTTTCATTGGTACCATTCCACATTAAATGCAGGCGTTCATTCCTATTTCCCAAGACAAGGTTTTTTACCATTTGACCTGCCATGTTGTAAATATCCACAGTGATTTTAACCTGCCGTGGATTCTGAATTTCAATGAATATCGCCTGTACAAAGGGATTGGGATAACAGTCCAATCGTGTGATACTTTGGCTGATCTCATTGACTCCAACAGTTATTTCCTCCCTGTTTTTAAAATCCTTCCACCCAAATGCACGGTCATAAAGTTCCTTGGTGCCAGCGGGAATGTATAAGGTGCAGCTGGTAGTATCAACATTGAAAAAAACACCGCCGCCATCGGTATTGCTAATATCCACAGGTTGAACAGGATAGCTGTAAATGGATTCCAGGTTTCTGCAATCATAAAAAGCCGAGGGTCCAATCGATGATACCGATTGGGGGATGGTAAGTGTTGTTAAGCTGGTATCGC
>DASXUZ010000251.1:0-5925 GCA_036504555.1 Prolixibacteraceae bacterium
AATATCTGCCCCAATGGGTTTGACGAAATCCAGCGTGAGACAGTCTATCTATTAACGTTTAAAAAAATTAAAGCGATGAAAAGATTAATGTATTTATCTGGTTATCTTTCTGTTATTGGCATCACCACCACGATCTTTCTCAAAACAGCCCATTGGGCATTTGGTGGATACACCCTCTTGCTGACTACTGCCATTTTATTGTTCCTATTTCTCCCCAGTCTTTTTATAAACCTATACAAACGGGAATTAACGAATTCGTTGATTGACAAAATAAAATACATGTTTGGCTTTATAGGAATGGAACTTCTCATGGTTTTTGCCCTTTTTAGAATACAGCATTGGCCTTGGTCAACATCTATCTTTTTGGCGGCAATTGTGATCATCAATTTTGCATTCTTCCCCTTCCTGTTCTTCAAAATGTACAGAAAATCAATCCAATAAATTTAATCTAACAAGTTTAATGGAACGCGGATTTAACGTGATCTAGCGGATTTAAAGCGGATTTGCTCCCGATAAATCGGGACGGGCCGGATTTAAAAGAGCATAGATCCGATACGAAGTATCATAAATCCGTTTTTAATCCGCTAAAACCGTATCAATCCGCGTTCTATTTTCTTTGGCTAATCGTTATAAAACAAAACAAACGAAGTTAATGCCAAACTGAGTGCTGGGGATGTGTATTTGCGCCTGAACGTTTGACTTTTTAGACACCCCCATGAACTAAAAAAAGGCCATCCTTTCAGACGGCCCCCTTCAATCTATATTGATTTTCTACACGATCTTATGACAAGGTAGCTTCTCCCGGAACCCAATCGCAAGGAGTTAATTCACCGGTTTGCAAGGCATCCAGGATCCGGATGGTTTCCTTCACATTCCTGCCTACATTCAGCCCGTTGATTGAAACATGCTGAATCGTTCCCTCGGGATCGATGATGTAGGTTGCACGATAAGCGACTTTACTGCCCGGTTCGAGTATTCCCAGTTCTTCTGACAGCGATTTGCTGGTATCGGCCAACATGGGGAATTTTAAGCCTTTCAAACCTGGATGACTGTTGCGCCATGCCTTGTGCACATACTGTGAATCGGTGGAGGCGCCTATCAAATTGGCACCACGTTGGGCAAAGTCTTCGAAATGATCGTTGAATGAAATGATCTCAGTGGGGCATATGAATGTGAAATCCATTGGCCACCAAAAGAATACAGTCCACTTGCCCGCCAGGTCGTCTTGGGTAAGGGTTTTAAACTCTTTGTCAACGGTCAGCGAAACCAATGCTTCTTTGTTAAAATCCGGGAATTTTTCTCCGATAGTCTTCATGTTATAAGTATTAAAAATTTTATATTTCGTAAGTATGATAGACAAAGTGGAGCCCTGTTTTGTTCGCGGCCTCAAATTGAATTTTTCAATTACGAATAGACAAAAGCTATTGGAAAAAATTCATTTACATGCTTTTAGGAGGAAGCGTTCAGAAAACACTTATCAGCTGCGGGAGAAAAATATTGAAAAATTCCAAAACTTAGAAGCTCTCCGCATTGTGATTCGGGAAGATAATTTTACCTTTAGAAGATTTTTTTGATCAAATTCACATCAGTTAAATACCTAAATCAATTTAAATTATTGACCAATGGAAAACAATTTTAGTAGAAGATCATTTATTGCAACTACTGCAACTGCTGCTGCTGCCATTACCATTTTGCCAAGCAATGTGGTATCGGGCATGGGGCACCAGGCACCCAGTGACAAATTAAATATTGCCGCAATTGGGATCGGTGGTATGGGTCACAGCAACTTAAAAAACCTTACCTCTCAGAACATCGTAGGGCTGTGCGACGTTGACTGGAAATATGCCGATGGCTGTTTTAAAGAATTTCCGGGCGCTAAGAAGTACAAAGACTGGAGAGTTATGTACGATGAACTTGGCAAATCAATCGATGGAGTGGTGATCGCTACCGCTGACCATACCCACGCCATTACAGCTGCTCATGCCATGACAATGGGAAAACATGTGTACGTTCAAAAACCATTGACCCACACCGTTTACGAATCACGTTTGCTGACCAAACTAGCTGCAAAACACAATTTGGCTACTCAGATGGGTAACCAGGGTTCTTCTCAGGAAGGCGTTAGCCTCACCTGCGAATGGCTTGCCAACGGTGAAATCGGTGAAGTAACCAAAGTGGAAGCATTTACCGACCGTCCAATTTGGCCACAAGGATTAAATACGCCAAAACAAGGCCAATGGGTTCCTGATACCCTGGATTGGAATTTATTTACCGGTCCTGCTCAAATGCGTCCTTACAATGAAATTTATCACCCATGGAACTGGCGCGGTTGGTGGGCTTATGGTACAGGTGCATTGGGCGATATGGCTTGCCACATCCTTCATCCTGTATTCACTGGTCTTGAACTGGGATACCCTACAAAAGCACAGGGAAACTCCACTTTATTGCTTCAGGACTGCGCTCCAACAGCACAGGCTGTTAAACTGACCTTCCCAGCCCGCGTTCCAAAACGTGCATGGAAAGGATCTAAAAAAGGAGCTCAACTTCCTGCAGTGGAAGTTTCATGGTTCGACGGTGGAATCAAACCAATGCTTCCTGCCGCATGGCCAGCTGGTAAAGAACCAAATGATGCCGGTGGCTGCGTGTTCTTCCACGGTACCAAAGGTATTTTAGTATGTGGTTGCTACGGCGTTAACCCATGGATCTTACGTCCAGATGGAACCGTTGCAAAACCTGATGCTCCAAAATTCCGTCGTCGTATCGAAACTTCACACGAAATGGATTGGGTACGTGCAGCCAAGGAATCTCCAGCTACACGCGTTCAAACCGCTTCTAATTTCAGCGAAGCCGGACCATTCAACGAAATGGTGGTAATGGGCGTATTGGCCGTTCGTCTGCAAACACTCAACAAAGAGCTTTTGTGGGACGGTCCAAACATGAAATTTACCAACATCAATGACAACGACAAAATTAAAATCGTTATCGAAGATGGATTCAGTATTCATGACGGTCACCCAACTTTCAACAAGACTTTCACCGATCCAGTTCCTGCTACTCAATTTGCTGCTGAACTGATCAAACACACTTACCGCGAAGGTTGGAGTCTTCCAGAAATGCCAGCTTAAGTTTAATTTGAATGATATCCAAAGGCGGACATGAAAATGTTCGCCTTTTTTTACGATTGATCCCTGTGAGTATTTCTGAATTTAAATCAGAATGTGTAAATTCACCGAAATAAGATAAGCCACACTTTGGAAACCTAAACATGGAAAACAACCGCTTGAATTTCAGCCGCAGACACTTTCTCAGTACCACTGCATTGGCCGCTACTGCCGTCACTATCCTTCCTTCAAAAGTGATTGCAGGAATGGGTTACAAAGCGCCCAGCGATAAACTCAATATCGCCGGAATTGGAGTAGGGGGAATGGGATTCAACAACCTCTCGAACATGGACACCGAAAACATCGTGGCCCTGTGTGATGTCGATTCCAAATATGCCGGACGAAATGCTTTCCGTAAATGGCCACTTGCTACCAAATACCAGGATTACCGCCAAATGTTTGACAAGCAGAAAGACATTGATGCAGTGATGATTGCAACCCCTGACCATTCCCATGCATTGCCTGCCCTGATGGCCATGAAAGCCGGTCACCATGTGTATCTTCAAAAACCACTGACCCATTCGGTCTTCGAATCACGCATCCTGACCGAAGCGGCCCTTCGATATGGAGTGGCCACTCAAATGGGCAACCAGGGTAACGCGGGAGAAGGAATCCGCCGCATCTGTGAATGGATTTGGGCTGGAACCATCGGCGAAATAACTGCTGTGGATGCCTGGACCAACAGGCCCATCTGGCCCCAGGGACTCGAACGTCCCACCAGCAAGATGCATGTCCCGGCAACGCTGAACTGGGATTTATTTATCGGCCCTGCTAAATTCAGGCCTTACCACGAGGTGTATACCCCCTGGAACTGGCGCGGATGGTGGGATTTTGGAACCGGTGCACTGGGCGACATGGCCTGCCACATCCTGGATCCTGTCTTTAAGGCCCTGATGCTGCAATATCCGACAGCCGTAGAAGCCAGCTCTACGATCATCAATACCGAATCGGCTCCCAATGCCGAGAAGGTAACCTATTGGTTCCCACGTCGCGATAACCTTCCCAAAGTGGGCATGCCCGAGGTGAAAGTCACCTGGTACGATGGGGGCATGTTGCCCGAACGTCCCGCGGAACTCAAAGAGGGTGAACCCATGGGCAATGGTAGCGGTGGAGCTATTTTTTATGGTACAAAAGGCAAAATTATTTGTGGCAGTTCGGCTTCCGATCCAAGCCTGTTGCCGCTCTCTGAAATGGCTCACTTTACTGAACCTGATAAAACCATCCGCCGCATACCCAATGCCGATACCAATGGCCATGAACAGGATTGGATTCGTGCTGCCAAGGAAAGCAAGGAAAACAGGGTGGAGGCCAGTTCCAACTTCAGCTACTCAGGGCCACTGAACGAAATGGTGGTAATGGGCGTATTGGCTGTCCGTCTCCAGGATTTGAGAAAACGATTGTTGTGGGACGGTAAAAACATGCAGTTTACCAACATAGGGCCGCTGGATAAGATCAGGGTGGTCACTTCCAATAAATTTGAAGTGATCAATGGTGATCCCAAATTCAATACCCTCTACGAAACCATCCCAGCGCAGGCGGCTGCTGAAGAATGGATCAGGCACAACTACCGCGATGGTTGGGAGCAGATTTAGCCGCGGGTAATTACAACTCAATCATCGCCTTTTTCCCTACCGAGCGGATATATTCAGCTGCCTGGGAATAGTCTTCGGCGGTATTCAAATGCTCCAGCATCAGGGGAACATCTTTCAGCCGGGTCAATTCGGTCAGATAAACCGTGTAATCAAGAATTCCTTTCCCTGCAACGATTTCATCATATTGCGGGATGGAATTATCCTCCCGAAGGGTGATATCCTTGGCATGACAACTGCGGATCTGTGGGCCCAGCTTCTTGAAACAATCCCTGATCATTTCTCCCGTATGGTAATAGATTCCAGGTGTTACTACCAGGTTTACCGGGTCGAGATGTACTCCAAAGCGTTCGCGGTCAATGGCTTTGATCAATCTCAAATACGAATCCGCTGAATCGGGGTAAGCCCAGGGCATGGCTTCAAGGGCAAACCAGGTGTGCTTTGGCTTTACAGCATCAATGATCTTGCGGGTTGTTTCCACCACCAGGTCGAAAGTCGCCTGGGTGAGGTTGTCCTTGTGGGGACCTGCCCAGTATTTACCATTGCGCGATCCGCTGATGTTAACACAGCAATGGGCTCCAATCTGGTCGGCCAGCGCCAGTGAATCGATACACTTTTGAATCGCTTTTTGAGAAGCCTCCTGGTCAGGTGAAATCGGGTTGCTCCAGGCGCCCACTTCCGCAATCACAAGGTCATTCCTGGCAGCTGCCCTCTGATAATCCTTGATGAGCGCATCATCTGCACCCGGTGAAACGGGACAATAAGCAGCACGGTATCCCAGCTTCTGATGCAATGCAATCCATTCTTCGGGCGAATTGTATTTCCCGAAAACAGGTCCTCCAAGGCGAACTGTCGACTGATCGGTTGTGCTGGCAACCAAGCCTGTTGGCATCACCGACAAGGCAGCGATCCCGGAGGCTGATAAGGAGATAAAATTGCGTCGTTTCATAGCTAAAGATCTTATTTAATGTATGACTGAACGGGGACTTGTCATGGATTTTCCAATTGATCCACGGTCAGCGGCTCATCAAAGCAACAATAATTTCTAAATATAATCAATAAGTGGGAAATTTACCTGTGCAATGCAATTCTAAGTTATAGTAAATAAATGAGGTAGTATTTATAAAATATAGAAAGTGCTTGATAAAACCACGAAGTGGTTGAATGTGAATAAC
>DASXUZ010000252.1:0-30932 GCA_036504555.1 Prolixibacteraceae bacterium
CTATATTGCCGGTGATTCGGGCCAACGAATTATTTTAAAGATGGGAATGTTACCCGCAACCTTACCGGTAAGGCTAATCGAGATTAAGAAAAATTAAACGATATATTGTAATTAAATATTTAATCAAAATGAGACTGGTACTTGTAATATTGTTATTGGTTCTAACAGTTTCTGGATTTGGACAGAAGAATAAATCCAATTCAAAAACGACTACTGTGGTTTCTGCATTTGACAAAGAGTTAAATGCAGCGTTAAAGCTTGTTGCCAGCGAGCAATATGAAAATGCCGGACAAGCTTTTGAAGAATTGCTAAAGAAAGCACCTGGAAACGGTGATGTGTATTATTATTACGGCGAAGCTGTGATTAATGATTACCTTTCTGATACCTTATCGAATTCCTTAAAAGAGATGGGGGGCAAAGCCAATGAGTTATTCCAAAAAGGCATTCAGCAAGATCCGGCCAATCAGCTCAATAATGTGGGCTTGGGCGCTATCTGTCTGCTTGTATCGAATGATACACTCGCAGCCGATAAGTACTTTGTGAAAGCGGAGGCCTCCATTCCCCCCAAGCAAAAAATGTGCACGGCAAAAGATGCCCGTGTATTAACAAAATTAGGCTCCTCACAACTTTTAGGCACTGTCAACAGGTACAATAAGGCGATCAATTATCTGACCCGGGCCAAAGCAATCGCTCCAAACGACGCAGCCATTTACCTGGCTTCGGGTGATGTCTACATCCGGAATAACGATATGAACAATGCCCTTGCCAATTACAACAAGGCATTGAGTCTTGAACCCACTTCACCTTTGGCAAAAATTAAAATTGGCAATATCTATGTGCGTGCCAATAATTTAAATGCAGCACGGCCATACCTGGATGAAGCCCGTGAGATTGATTCAACCTTCGCTCCTGTTTATCGTGAACTTGGTGAGTTATATACCAAGGCAGGACAACCTAATCTTGCAAAAACCAACTTTCGCAAATTCATCGATTTGTCAGGTAATAATATTCCAGCCAAAATTCAATATTCCAAGGCCTTGTTTAGAGCCAAAGATTTTACCAATGCTTTGACCACCATTGAAGAAGTTTTAGCTGTCGATAAATCCCGTAATTATCTGAACCGTCTGGCAGCCTATTGCTGTTATGACAAAAAACCGCCAGAACTTGAAAAAGGAAAGATGTATATGGATCTGTTTTTCAAAAACACCAATCCAGAGGCCATTATTCCAAGAGATTACCTCTATTACAGCCGGATACTTTATAAGGTTGCCAAAAACGATTCACTGTCATTACTCAAGGCTTTTGATTCCTTTAACAAAGCCTATGAGATGGATAGCAACAATGTGAACCTGGTGTCGGAAATAGCTTCAGACTACTACTATTCAAGGATGTATAAGAATGCCATCAAATGGATCAATAAAAAAAATACCAAAGGAAAATCGGATAAAGATGATCTGATGTTAATTGGTAAATCCTATTACCAATTGGGAGAGTACAAAAATGCCGATAGCCTGTTCAACAAAGTGATAGTCAATCAACCCGAGAATATTCAGGCTTATGTATATTCTGCAAGGACGGCCTCCAGTTTGGACCCCTCCAGCGAATTGGGCCTGGCACAGCCAAAATTTGAATTGCTGATTGGAAAGGTAGGTTCTGAAACCACCAAATACGCCAAGGAATTGCAGGAAGCATATACCTACCTGGGGTATTATTATCTTCAAAAGAAAGACTTTGAGACCTCAAAATCATGGTATAAAAAGTTATTTGAGCTTGATCCGGCCAACAAGCAATGGCAGATTCAATCGCTGAAAGCTCAAGCCTTGATCGCTTACAGAGAAAAGAATTACATCCAGGCACGCGACCTTTACACGGAAATTAAGAAACTTGATCCATCTGATCTGGATGCCGGAAAAGCTATTCAGGATTTGAACAAGGCCATTGCCGCAGCTCAAAAGAAGTAGCTGAGGGCGTTTAATTGATTCAATCGACACATTTATTGATCGTTATAAAATTATCAAGACATAAGCGGAAAGTTGAAATATTATTACTTTCTTTATCCCGCTAAAAAATAATTTAATTGTTTTATGTTTACTTTAAATAAAAATTGAAAATGAAAGGACAAACTTTAAAAGATGCATTAAAATCGATTTTCGTATTGTCGGTTATTTTGCTGTGCGCATTGGCTGGTTACCTGATTTATTCTCAAATCATGGGAAACCCTATTAACTTTGAAGGTGGAAATAAAGCAGGTCATCCACTTCCTGGTAACTACCTGGCGATTATATATAAAGGAGGGTTTATTGTTCCTGTACTTATCGCTGTTGTTTTAGTACTTCTCACATTTGTGATTGAACGCATGATTATGCTTTCGGCTGCAGGTGGAAAAGGTAACCTGAATGGTTTTGTACGCTCTTTACAATCACTTTTGAATGAAGACAAAATTGAAGATGCCGCAAAATTATGTGACAAACAAAGAGGATCGATTGCCAATGTAATGAAAGCCGGTTTGCATCGCTACAGGGCTTTACAGGCAGACAAAACTCTCATGAACGATCAAAAAGTTCTTGCACTTCAGAAAGACTTGGAAGAAGCTACAGCACTTGAATTGCCTGTACTTTCTCAAAACCTCATTATCCTTTCTACAATCGCTTCGATTGCAGTATTGATTGGTCTTATTGGAACAGTATTAGGAATGATCCGTGCTTTTGGTGCCTTGGCTACCGCAGGTGCTCCCGATTCTTTGGCTTTAGCAAATGGTATTTCAGAAGCTCTTGTCAATACAGCATTTGGTATCACCGGATCTACTTTAGCAATTATCGCCTATAACTACTTTTCAGCCAGGATCGACGCAGTAACTTACAAAATGGATGAGGCCAGTTTTAGTGTCACTCAAACATTTGCTTCAACATTGAAGTAATTTTCTTAATTTATTGCTTCGACTGACATTGAAGAAAAAACAAACTGAAAAATAATGGGAAAAATTAAAATAGCTGTAAAAACACCACGAATCGACATGACGCCGATGGTTGACTTGTTTTTCCTTCTACTCGTCTTTTTTATTTTAACGGCTACATTTCGTCCAGAGGAAGCTGCACCGATTGATACACCAACGTCAACGTCCCCAACTCCCATTCCAGATAGTCACCTGGTGACCATTCTGGTTTCAAAGGAGGATAAAGTGTTTTTTAATGTTGACAATGGTACAGACTCAACTGAACACATCCGTGCAAAAGTGTTGCAAGCCATCGGCAGTAATTACCAGATTAAATTTACTCCTAAGGAAATTAAAAAATTCGAAGGATTATCATCGTTTGGTTTACCAGCCGTCAAGCTTAAAGACTTTCTCAATGCACCGGATGCGAAATCCCGGGAAGCAATGCAGGTAGGAATCCCCATCGACTCATTGGACAATCAATTGATGATGTGGATTCGGTTTGCCCGCACTTATAACAACGATCTGGAATTTGCTATAAAAGGTGATGGATCTGCAAATTACCCGGTGATCAAAAAAGTGATCGCTGTTTTGCAGGAGAATAACGTAAATAAATTCAATTTAACAACCGACCTCAAAGCGGTTGAGTTACCATCAGATTTTATTATTAAGTAATATATAAAGACATTCCAAAATGGCTGAAATAGTTCAAGACGAGGGTCACAAAGGTAAAGGCAAGAGGAAGGCAAAAAAACACGGTACGCATATCGATATGACACCGATGGTGGACCTAGCATGTTTGCTGCTTACTTTTTTCATGCTTACAACCGCATTCAATAAACCAAAAGTAATGGAGATCATTCTGCCCGAAAAACCGAAGGAGAATGAAAAACCACCTGAACTGGATAAAGACAGAGCGTTTAATATTATACTGGTAGAAAATGATAAAATTCTCTGGTATGATGGTTTGGCTGACCCCAGTAAACCACTTCCGGTAATGACCGCGGTCGATTTTTCAAAGGATGGAATCCGAAGGGTCCTTTTACAACGGAATAAAGAATTGTTTGCGAAAGTGGACAGGATGCATAAAGACGTGACTGAAGGTAAACTTAAAATCCCAAGAGACTCTGTTGAGGCCAGAACAAAACGCATGTATAAAGAAGATAAATACGGGCCAATTGTTCTGATAAAGGCAGCTGATGGTGTAAAATATCGTAATATCGTTGATATTATCGATGAAATGGCCATTGCCAATGTTGCCCGTTATACTCTTGTCGATATTAACCCAGTGGAAAAAACGATGGTTAAAAATTACAAATTTTAATAATCGTCAGTTAACGCCACAAGTAAACCATAATAAATGGATTTGAATCATGGATAATGAATTGCTTAAAAACCAAGCCGTAACCCTTGAAGAAATAGTATTCGAAAAGCGGAATAAAGAATACGGGGCTTACGTATTGCGCAAAAAATTTAGAAAATTCTTACTCATAGCCTTTCTGATATCTCTGTTCAGTTTAGGTGGCGCAGTATTAGTTCCTTTCATTCAAGCATACAATAACCGGGGTAAAAGTGTTATTTTAGTGAAGAATACGGTGGTAAGTATGGAAAATATTAAAACAGAGGATGATATTCCGCCACCTCCGCCACCTCCACCACCACCACCAGCGGCAGCTGAACAACAGGTGAAATATGTAGCGCCTGTCGTGGTTGATAGTGTGAAAGTGGAAGTAGAATTTGCAACCGTTAGCGAGGCCACTGAAACTGTTAGCAATGAGCCTGTTCCTGAAAAAATGGAAGTTGTAAAGGAAGAAGAACCAGCCATCGTTCAAGAAGAAGAAGTATTTGTCATTGTTGAAGAACAAGCTTCTTTCATGGGTGGCGATGTGAAGACCTTTAGCGATTGGGTGAAAAGTAAGATCGTATACCCTGTGCTTGCCCAGGAAAATGGCATACAAGGAAAAGTGTATGTGCAATATGCAGTAAATTCAAAAGGTGAAGTTGTTGACGTCAAAGTAGTACGTGGCGTGGATGCTTCACTCGATGCAGAAGCAGTCAGGGTTATCAGATCCTCTCCTAAATGGGAACCTGCTAAGCAAAGGGGTAGTAAAGTCAAACAACAATTTACCATCCCAATTGCATTTGTGCTGAAACCAACCCAATAGGGTGTCGATGCATCGCATCACCTTACTGATTGTTTACTTCCTGTAAAATACTTAGGCCGCCTCAATTAATTTTGAGGCGGCCTTTTGATTTTCAAAAACTGTGTGATCAAGGCTCCGACTCCTTACCTCCTTGAATTACTAGTAGAAATACCTTTGGATTAGCATCGGCATTTCGGCAATCGGAAAAATCGAATAAAAGCTTGGCTGTTCAATTCGAATTCCGAAAGGTCAGGCCGAAAATTTGGACCGTGCATTTTAACCATCGTATATTGTTCAAGTAGGGTTTCATCATACTCTTGTGTGCTTCTTGTCTGAATCTTAAATGCATCTTGTGTGCATCTTCTGTGTTATTGAGCACACAAGATGCACACAAGATGCACACAAGATGCACACAAGAGTATAGCAGAACATCCATAGGATATCCCTTAAGGCTTAGCGGATGCCTTGAGTAAGACAGAACAAAAGATCAACTGACAGTTGGAGGAGCAGACCAGCAACAGGGAAATAAAATCACTGGTCATACAAAAAGTAGAAGTCCCTGGGTACTTTCATTTCAAGCTTCCTTGGAGTTGAAATGCGCTGGAGATAAAAGAAATGGGTAATTCTATGCCAAGAAGGTTACTGAGCGGGTGACTTGGAATCACCCGCTCAGTAGAATCCTTATCGGTTTTGATATTGTTTGTCGTAATAGCTTTGATAATCGCCACTGGTGACGTTTTCCATCCATTCGGTGTTGTCAAGGTACCACTCGATGGTTTTTTCCAGCCCTTCTTCAAATTGAAGACTGGGCACCCAATTCAGCTCCTTTTGTAATTTGGTTGAGTCTATGGCATAGCGTAAATCGTGACCTGCACGATCTTTTACATAGGTGATCAGCTTTTCGGAGGTTCCAGGTTCACGGCGAAGTTTGCGGTCCATGATGCTGCACATCAATTTGATCAAATCAATATTGGTCCATTCGTTGTGACCTCCAATGTTGTAAGTTTGGCCATCTTTCCCCTCATGAAAAATGACATCAATGGCCCTGGCATGATCTTCCACCCACAACCAATCCCGGATGTTGAGACCTTCACCGTAGACAGGCAATGCCTTGTTATGCTTGATATTGTTGATAAACAGGGGTATGAGCTTTTCAGGAAACTGGAACGAACCGTAATTGTTCGAACAGTTGGATACAACAACGGGTAAGCCGAAAGTATCGTGGTAGGCCCTTACAAAATGATCGGAACTGGCTTTCGAGGCAGAATAGGGACTGTGGGGATCATACCCGGTTTGTTCGGTAAACAAACCTTCGCCATTCAAGCTTCCATAAACCTCATCGGTCGAAATATGGTAAAAACGCTTGCCTGCCGTGTTGTCCTTCCAGATCATACGGATGGCATTCAGCAGGTTCACCGTGCCAATGACATTGGTAAACACGAATTCAGTGGGGTTGGTAATTGAGCGGTCAACATGCGATTCAGCGGCCAGGTGAATGACCCCATCAAATTGCCGTTCAATGAATAGTTTCATGATAAATTCACTATCGACAATATCGCCCTTGATAAATTCGTAATTGGGTTTGCCTTCAACATCCGTCAGATTGGCCAGATTCCCGGCATAGGTTAATTTATCCAGGTTCACAATCCTATAGTCGGGATATTTATTTACAAACAAACGTACAAGGTGTGAACCAATAAATCCGGCACCTCCGGTAATCAAAATAGTCTTCATGTGCTCAGTTTTTCAGTGATTATCAAAAATACGGATTAATCTTTAAATAATGCTTTAAAATTTATCATTCCAGCCGATTGAAGATAAAATATTGAACAAGGCTTACTGCCCCTACCCTGCCAGTTATTCAATTCCACGAATCTTCTTTTCCCACAACCAGGCTGAAAGCAGAGTTTCTTCAATGCCCGTTTCAGCTTTCCAACCCAATTCTTCGTTGGCATAGGTCGTATCGGCCCATATTTTTTCAATGTCCCCAGCGCGGCGACCTACAATGACATAGTTGAGTTTAATTCCAGTTACTTTCTGAAAAGCATTGACTGCTTCCAGTACCGAAACACCTTGTCCTGTGCCGAGGTTAAAAATTTCATATCTGGATTTATTCTCATTTTCCAGCAGGCGGTTAACTGCTACCACATGTGCTTTGGCCAGATCGACCACATTGATATAGTCACGCACTGCAGAACCGTCAATGGTATTGTAATCGTTGCCAAAAACCTTTAACTCGTCGCGCAAACCGGCGGCTGTCTGGGTGATAAACGGAACCAGGTTGGCCGGTACTCCCATGGGAAGTTCCCCAATCAGGGCCGATGGATGCGCTCCAACGGGATTAAAATACCGAAGTGCTATGCCCTTCATTTGTGGATTGACGGCAATGGTATCGCGTAAAATATCTTCATTGACCCTTTTGGTATTTCCATAGGGCGATTCAGCATCTTTCCTAGGCGTATTTTCGGTAACCGGCAATTGGTCAGGCTGGCCATAAACAGTACAAGAGGATGAAAAAACGATGTTTGAAACCCCGTATTTCAACTGGCATTCCAGGATGTTGATCATCGAAACCAAATTGTTGCGGTAATAGAGCAATGGGTTTTCAACCGATTCACCCACGGCTTTGGAAGCGGCAAAATGAACAATGGCCTCAATGTGTGGATATTTGGCAAAGAATCGGTCAACCTGATCTTTTTCGATCAAATCAAACTCTTCAAAGCTGGGCCGGATACCGGTAATCTTCTCAATCCCATCCAACACATCGCGACTTGAATTCGATAAGTTATCAACAATAATCACTTCATAACCTGCCTTCTGCAATTCAACGGTTGTATGCGAACCAATGTATCCGGTGCCCCCGGTAACCAATATTTGTTTCATAATCGACTTTAGAATGTTGAGTTTCAAAATTAGGAATAATATGGTTTGGTTGACCACTTGAGCTGCCTATAAGTTTACTTTAGCATAAAATAATCTATCTTGTTGAAAACTTTAGCTTGATGCATTGTTAATTTTTCCTATTTTTGATTCTTCAAACAAGCGAACCGTGGAAATTAATCAATACATACAAGAGCTTTTATTGCTGAATGATTGTGTCATCATTCCCGAATTTGGTGGATTTGTTGCCAATTACAAACCGGCAGCGATTGAAAACAACCGGTTTTCTGCGCCAAGCAAGGAAATTGCCTTTAACAACAAGCTGATTTCCAATGACGGACTGCTCATCAATTTCATTTCTGAAACTGAGCGGATTGACTATTTTTCTGCAAAGCAAAAACTGGATGCTTTTGTGGAAGAAACCATGCTGAACCTTGAACGGAACCGGAATGTTTATTTTGAAGGTGTTGGCTATTTACACTATGATTCGCGGGAGAACTTGCTTTTCGAACCCCAGGTCAAACAAAATTTACTGATCGAAAGCTTTGGGCTACAGAACTTTTCATACGAAAAGCTGTACCAGCGGCAAATACCAAAACCTGTTTTTAAAATCAGTGAACACCAGGATGCCATACCGGTCATTTTTCAGAAACGCAAGCTGAAAAAGATAGTTCTAGCTCTTCCTTTACTGTTGGCCATGGCACTTATTCCTTTGAAAAACAACAAAGAATATCTTTCAAAATCAGATATGGGAATGTGGGAATTGCTCCTTCAGACGACTCCTTCGGTTTCGGCGCCAGCCTTGGAACCCACAACGGCTGAATATACTGCAAATATTCCCACTCCTGAAAAAGTACAATACCAATATTATATCATCGGCGGAAGTTTTAAGAACGAAGAGAATGCCAATAAATACCTTCAACAACTCAAGGGACAAGGCATCACGGGGCAAAACCTTGGTATCTTCGGTGGACTGCACCGAATTGCGATAGAAGGATTTTCATCCCTGGAGGCGGCTCAGAAACAACTGAATATACTGCTTCACCAAAGCCCACAGTCAGGGGTCTGGATCTCCAAGAACGAATAAAACTAAAAAAGCTCCAAATGGGGCTTTTGTTATTTTATGCCCTAATTTTGATCCGCTCGATTTAAAAAAAGCCACTCCGGAATCCCGAAATGGCTTTTATTGTTTTTGTTTGAAAACCAGTCAATTATATCACCCTTTTCTCTTAAGCTATTCAATTGACTGATCTAAAAGTGTTCATGGCTTTGAAACTACTTATATGATTTCATTTTACAAAACATGTGCCAAGAACCTTCGCAAAGGATCAATATTTTAAAATAAAATTGATTTATATTTTACCGATCACAGCAACCAGAAGATCAATCACATAACTGACATTCTGATTGAATACTTTCAACACATCTCCCCAGGTTACAGGTGCCTCATCGGTTTTCCAGCAATCGTAATCGGTACTCATGGCAACGGCGGCATAGGGAATACCCAGTTCATTGGCCAAAATGGCCTCGGGAGCCGTCGACATGTTGATCACATCAGCGCCCCACAAGCGGTACATGTTGGATTCTGCCCTTGTTGAAAAACGGGGTCCTTCAATAGTCACCACCGTGCCCCTTTCAAACAGTTTCATTTTTAATTCATGGGCCGTTTCAATCAATTGACTTCGAAGCAAGCTGTCAAAAGGATCGGACATGGGGGTATGTTTCATCTCGCGGGGCAAGAACGATTCGAAGAAAGAAACAGGCCGATGCCGCGTGAAGTCGATGAACTGATCAAGCACCACAAAATCGCCACGCCCAATTTCCTGCCGCAGACTTCCACAGGCGGTGGTAGCCAGGATATGCGTACAACCAATTTCCTGGATGGCCCAAATATTGGCCCGGTTATTCACCTGCGAGGGAGGAATGGTATGCTGACGGCCATGCCTGGAAAGGATCACCACTTCACGTCCGTTGATGAACCCACATTTAAAATCCGATGTGGTTGATCCAAATGGAGTTTCCACTTTTAGATCGGTCGCATTTTTCAGGATGGCCGGGTTCTCGAGGCCCGAGCCTCCGATGATGGCAATCTTAGTCATGTTTGTATCGATTATAGAGGTTGATAATTTGAGTTGTTGCTTCTTCCAGGTTAATTCCAAAGCTCAGGATTCCTTCCTGATGACCTCCCATTACAATGATGGACTCCCCTGCCCCATGTATTTCTGAAGCCAGTTTCCCAACAGCTTCGGCCATTGCAGGGGTTCCATAGGCAATTTCTGATGAGGTTGTAGGAAAATCGTTCAATAGTTTTTCCCACAGCCAGCGGCAATGAACATGGACTACCGACCCCATTTCAGAAAGTGATTGGTAGATGGCTGCATGGGTGAGACTTTCAGAAGAAGCTTTGGTTTAGCCGGTACAAAAAATGGTATTTTCATAGATCTGATAGTCCGTTACCAGCGCATAATCCGAGGGCTTCAGGGATGCCAATCCGCCAGTTGCACTGCCACTGATCAAAAAGGATGGCTCCTTTCTGCTTTTTGTGGAAATGTTTCCAAAGCCAATCCCATCGGGGTACATTCCAATCAAGCCCAAAGAATAAAGTTTAGTCCGGGTTATTCCGAGTTGGGTAAAAACTTCATTATCAATCTGTATTTCAACCTTTTGCCACAGGCAGTTAAATTTGATATATCCTTCATCCATTGGCTGGTCTTTTTTCAGGAAATAAGCTGAGGATTCCTTCGGAGCTTGCTTTACACACCCCCCTTTCGGTAATTAACCCAGTGACCAACCTGGCAGGAGTCACATCAAACCCGTAATTGGCGACTGCACTTTTCTCAGAGATGATTCTGAATTGCCGGACTTCGTCATCGAGGATACCCTCCATCATCGAAACTTCAGTTCCATCGCGCTGCTCGATGGGGATTTCAAGGATTCCATCCTTCAGGTTCCAATCAATGGTGCTGGATGGGAGGGCCACATAAAATGGAATTCCATTGTCGAAAGCTGCCAGTGCTTTTAGGTATGTACCTATTTTATTGGCCACATCACCGTTTAAAGTAGTGCGGTCGCTACCTACAATGACTAGGTCAACCATTTGGTGTTGCATCAGGTGACCTCCAACATTGTCAGGAATGACGGTATGGGGGATTCCAGCTTCACTCAATTCCCAGGCAGTCAGGCGGGCTCCCTGGTTGCGTGGCCGGGTTTCGTCCACCCAAACATGGATTGGAATGCCAGCTTCATGAGCCAGGTAGATGGGCGCCGTAGCGGTTCCCAATTCGACACAGGCCAAGCGTCCGGCATTGCAGTGAGTGAGGATTTGGACCGTCTGACCCCCTTTAATTTCACTGATCGATTTTATCAATTCCAATCCAAATAGCCCAATTTTTTTACTGAAATCTATTTCACGTTGCTTCAGGTTTTCAGCATATTCAAAAAGTAACTCTATGTTTTTTGAATCGGGAAGCTGGCTCGAAATCGACGAAAGGGACTCCTCCACCGCGAAGGCCAGGTTAACGGCCGTCGGCCTTGAAGATTTCAGCCACTCCCCCGCCTTATTCATTGCACCCTGAAAATCATCTCCTGAATAGGTCCGGGCCGCAAGGTACATTCCATATGCAGCCGTTACGCCAATCAGTGGAGCTCCCCTTACAACCATTTCACTGATCGCATTCCAGGCCTCCTGAAGCGTTCCTATCTGGATCGTCACATTCTCAAAAGGCAGCAAACGCTGATCGATTACTTCAACAACATTTTTTTCTGAATTAAACCAGATCGATTGTGGATTAACCATTGCTTAATTTTTTTTTTGCCTTCAAATATGCCTTTTTATTTCCATAATTTTTCAGACTTTTGTGATCTCAACCATCAGCTCCATGAAAATCATGAATGGAATCAAGAACATTGTATTCGATTTAGGGGGTGTTTTACTCAACATCGATCCTAAAAAAACAATTGAAGCATTCGGCCAACTGGGAATGGAACAGCTGATTGGCGACAAAGGCCTGACCTACGATCACGAGATTTTCTATTTGATGGAACAGGGGAAAATTACCCCCAATGAATTCAGAGACGGAGTCCGTAAATTGCTTCCCATCAATGTGACCAATATCCAGATTGATACGGCCTGGACTGCCATGTTATTAGATTTCCCCAAGATACGGATTGAATTACTTCAAAAGCTCAGCAGTAATTTTGGCCTTTACCTTTTCAGCAATACCAATGCCATCCATGTTGCCAAATACCAATCCATCTTCAGAAACCAACATGGTTTTGAAGTTACATCCCTTTTTGAAAAACTGTTCCATTCAAACGAAATCGGTTACCGTAAACCATCGCATGAATCGTACCAGGAGGTCATCCGCTTAGCTGAAATCCGACCGGAAGAGTCTTTGTTCGTTGATGACTCACATCTAAACGTGGAAGGCGCCATTGCCTGCGGATTGAAAGGATTATGGCTCCAACCCGGACAAAAGGTGGAAGAAATATTTCAGGAATATTTATAACATCTTTCATCAGAGCGTTCTTCTTGGCCCTTCGCTTTAGTGAACGGTGTATGGATTAATTCCCCTTGTTCGATTCAACGGCCACCACAGAATGCTGAGTCCTGAAAAACAGCGCATTTCCTGACATTGCAGGCGTTGCCATGCAAACATCATTCATCACATTCTTTGCAAGCAGCTTATAGTAAGGGCCAGCTTGAATAACAAACACATTGCCTTGTTCTGAAGTGAAATATACTTTTCCATCGGCAGCAATACCGGAGGCCGAAAATGCTTCGCTCAGATTTTCCTTGTATTTTACCTCTCCTGTTTTGGCATTAAAACAAGTCAGTTGCCCATTTACCTGAAGGTTGTAAAGATAGTCACCATAAATTAAAGGAGTTTGCATATATGCCCCACCCCTTTTGATGCTCCAGGCAATATACTCGTTCCTTGTGCTGTCTGCTGCCAATGTGATATCTCCGGCGGCAGTTGGCTTCACAACATAAATAGGCGAAAACTTCCCATGCGCATTGTTAATATAGATCAGATTATTGGCAACAACCGGTGTAGTGGAAGGGGCATCGCCACCGCCGCTCATTCTCCAGATTTCCTTGCCCGTTTCCAACTCATATCCACCCATGTGCTTGAAACCGTTTACAATCACCTGCGATTTACCCTCCCGGGAGTATATGGCAGGCGTTCCCCAGGTGGATACCTCATCGCGCGAAGTGCGCCAAATCTCTTTGCCATCTTCAATATTAAAGGCTGCCAGGTATGAATCTACCGACTTGTCACATTGTATGATAATAAAATCTTTATAGATGACCGGGGAACTTGCATGGCCCCATTCAACACCCGTTTCATTGTAGGGTCCTGGATTCATGATTCCAAGGTCTTTTTGCCACAGCAGGTTCCCTTTCAGATCATAGCAATACAAACCCTCCGATCCGAACAGCACCACCAGGTGTATTCCATCGGTCGCAGGCGTACAATTGGCCTGCGATGATTTGGTATGCCGCTTTGATTTGGGAATTCCTTTATGGGCCAATCTTTCCCACTGAATCTTACCCGAATTCTTGTCCAGACAATAGACTTTGAATTCCAGTACGCCGCTATCTGCTGCCATATCAATGTCGCCATACAGACCAACCTTGAGCGATTCATCCTGTTTTTCACTGCTGGCAGTCGTTACAAAGAGTTTGTTATCCCATATCACGGGGCAAGAATGACCCAAGCCCGGGATGGCAGTTTTCCATTTGATATTCTTTGTGCTGTCAACATTCCAGGTGGTAGCTGTTTTAGCATCCTGTATATATCCACAAGCCCAGGGTCCACGAAATCCAGGCCATTGTTGACTGTAATCTGTTTGGGCAGATATGCCTGGGTGAATAAAACTCAGGAGGAAGAGGAATAGACTTATAGATAGGGCAGACTTTTTCATTGATGGATTTTGAGAATTTTCCTTCTCAAATTTAACATTTTAAATTAAGATAATCCAATAACTACCCTCAAAATGTATACAATTTGGCTCTGTTTATGATTTAAATTCAACTTCGTCTCTTTATGCAACTTCCTTCACTTCCTCGATTACATAAAACCTTTATCTCCATGGTTTATAATATTGAAACACTTAGGAATAACAGGCGCATCGCAAAAAATTCTATAGACAACCTATATTCCTAAGCGTTTATGAGTAAAGGAAAAGATTATTTTTTACCGGATCATCATTACCAGTTTGGCAATCTTCAACTCCTTCATCTGTCTGGAATTATCCACCTCTTTGAATGCCATTTTGGTCAACAAATCTAAATCGGTCTGGGTATCCATTATTTGAGCCAGTTGATTGACATCGTTGTACATGCTAACTGCAATATGTGACCCATACGCTTCACTCCCAACAGGCAAGATAGCCTTCAGCACTTCCCAACTACCTTTTTTGCCCTCGTCTACCAATTTTTGATGACGGGGTAGAAATACTTCTGTTGATATTTTTTCATAGTTGTCATCCAATTCCTTAACGATCGCCATGGCGGCGATTGTTCCCACTTTCATTTTAAAATTGTCCTTCGTATGGACAACACCCTTTAAAAGTACCTGGTGGGCCATATCTCGTGATGCCCCGGTTTTATTAAACATCTCATTCAATTCAGCATCAGATTTATTCGGATATGCTTTTTTAGCATAGGCCATCACATCCAATGATTCAACAGCTTGCAGCATGTCCTTCAAACTGGCAAAAACAGTGACTGTTAAATATTGCGATCCTTGCTCAACTCCTGATGGAGTCAGAGACCATAAATCCCATCCAACGATTGACTTATCTGCCACCCTTTGTTTGTGAATGCCAGACCAAAATTCTTCTACTTGCTGGTAATCATTTCCTTTATCGGATTTTACATGCATGAACTCGAACAACAGATATAACGGTTGAGCGTTTTGCTGTGCGCTGATACCAAGGGCCATTAAAATGACCATACTTAAAGTTAAAAGTCTTTTCATTGTAATAATTTTAGAAGTTTAGTAGCAATTTGAATTGTTAATTCAATGAACAGGGAATGGTTTTGTGTGCCATCCCTTGTCAGTGTGATGTTGGCATTGTTATATAAATTCACCCCATTGAGGGTCTTTGAAATTTTAATTCAAGGTGCAAAGCCCCATGCTTTCATAAATTTTTAAAATGATGAAGGACCTTGATTTTAAAATGAAATGTTGATAGAATTCTTTAATGACATTTTACAAAAAGCGCTGATGTCATCTATACGAGAGTCTTATCAATAAGTTCGTATTTTAAGACATAAATGTCTTATTTTATATTTAAATGAATTTCAAAGCCCAATTCCCCCTCTATCAAAATGGCAAATGATCAAAGATGTGTAGTAAATTGAAGGAGTATATTGTAAAGGAGTAGGTATAAAAAAAGCCTCCGAAAATGAATTCCGAAGGCTTTTTTATTGTATGATAGTGTATTCTCTTACTCTTCCACAGCAGCAACTGCTTTCCTCACCTTACTACCGGGGTAAACTTTCAAAGCTTCTTCCAGAATCTTCAGTGAGATGGCCAGGTCTTCTTTTTTCAACACATAGGCAATCCTGACTTCATCCTTGCCGTAACCGGGAGTCGTATAAAAGCCTGAGGCCGGTGCCATGAAGATGGTTTGATTTTCGTATTCATAGTCGCTCAGCAACCAGGCGCAAAACTTATCGGCATCGTCCACCGGAATGCGGGCAACGGTGTAAAAGGCACCCATCGGAATGGGAGAATATACCCCGTCGATGCGGTTCAGTCCATCAATCAGGAATTTTCGTCGCGCTACATATTCGTCATAGGTATCGTGCATGTATTCCTTGTTATTTTCCAGCGAAGCTTCCGCAGCAATTTGTCCAATGAGGGGTGGACTTAAACGGGCCTGGCAAAACTTCATCACATTTTTCTTCAGAGCTATATTCTTGGTAATCAATGCTCCGATACGCAATCCACATTCGCTGTAACGTTTCGATACAGAATCAATCAGCACCACGTTCTGCTCAATGCCCTGTAAATGAAAGGCTGAAATATAGGGAGCACCTGTATAACAGAACTCGCGGTATACTTCATCAGAGAACAAGTATAAATCGTATTTTTTGACCAAATCACGAATCTGGTTCATCTCACTGCGGTTGTACAAATAACCTGTTGGGTTATTCGGGTTGCAGATCATGATGCCCTTGGTGCGCGGGGTGATCAGCTTTTCGAATTCCTTTACCGGTGGCAAGGCAAATCCTTCTTCAATCTTGGAAGGAATGGACTTGATGACTGCCCCTGCCAATATCGCAAAGGCTGTATAATTGGCATACGCCGGCTCTGGAACAATGATTTCGTCTCCCGGATCCAGGCAAGCCAAAAAGGCAAAGGTTACGGCTTCCGAACCTCCGGTAGTTATGATGATGTCGTCAGCAGTCACATCAATGTTAAAAGTATGATAGTACGCCGCGAGCTTTTCCCGGAATGATTTGATTCCTTCACTTGGAGAGTACTCCAGGATCTTGCGGTCAATGTTCCTGATGGCCTGAATGGCGTTTTCAGGAGTGGGTAAATCCGGTTGCCCGATGTTGAGGTGATAGACTTTCCTGCCCTTCTCCTTTGCCTTGTCAGCCAAAGGAACCAACTTCCTGATAGGCGAATCTGGCATCAAATTACCTCGTTCCGATGTATTTGGCATGTTTTTTAAAATATTATTCTATAAGGCGGCAAATATACGATTATCAAATTCAAATAAAAATTTTAGGTTTTGGTTTAATGTGAAATCTTAACAGCACAATAACTTTCATTTTAATAGTGGAATGAAATATATGGTGACCAAAGCCTGAAGTCTGAAACTCAGATCGGATAGGGATATAAAATTCATTGTTTTTTGTCATGTTTTCCAATGTTCAGATGACTTAATTTTGCAGTCATTGAAAACATTTTAAATACTACTACGATGATTATTGGAGTCCCCAAGGAAATTAAAAATAACGAGAACCGCGTTGCTTTAACACCAGCCGGAGTCGCTGAAATGGTAAAGAATGGTCATACCGTGTATGTACAGGCAACTGCCGGTATGGGAAGCGGATTTAGTGATGAAGATTATGCTCACGCAGGCGCTGTGATCCTTCCAACGATTGCAGATGTGTACGACGTTGCCGAGATGATCATCAAGGTAAAAGAACCCATTGAGTCGGAATACAGCCTGATTAAAAAAGATCAGATTTTATTTACCTATTTCCATTTTGCATCCAATGAGCCTTTGACCGATGCCATGATTGGAAGCGGAGCAATCTGTCTGGCATATGAAACTGTTGAAATGGCCGACCGTTCATTGCCATTGCTGATCCCCATGTCGGAAGTGGCAGGGCGTATGTCCATTCAGGAAGGTGCCAAGTACCTGGAGAAAACTTTTGGCGGATATGGTGTATTGTTGGGAGGTGTTCCCGGAGTGCCACCAGCCAAGGTGCTGATCATCGGTGGTGGAATCGTAGGAACCGAAGCCGCTAAAATGGCCGGAGGCTTGGGCGCTGATGTAACAATCATTGATGTTAGCCTCAAACGTTTGCGTTATTTGGATGATATCATGCCTGCCAATGTGAAGACCATGATGAGCAACGAATACAACATCCGCGATATGGTCCGTAATTCAGATGTGATCATTGGTGCCGTGTTGATTCCCGGAGCCGTTGCTCCTAAGCTGGTAACCCGCGATATGATTCCAACCATGAAGCCGGGAACCGTTATGGTTGATGTGGCCGTTGATCAAGGTGGTTGCTTCGAAACTACCGTTCCAACAACCCACGATCATCCAACATTTGTAATCGATCATGTGATCCATTACTGTGTAGCCAATATGCCGGGAGCCGTGCCACGTACTTCAACTTTGGCCCTGACCAATGCAACTCTTCCTTATGCAATATCCATTGCCAACAAGGGATGGAAGAAAGCTTGTATTGAAAATGACGCTTTGAGAAAAGGCCTGAATGTTGTAAAAGGAAAAGTGGTTTACGAAGGCGTTTCTGATGCCTTTGCACTGCCTTACCACCAGGTTCAAACCGTATTATAATATTAAAGAATTAATCCTGAATGGATTTTCGAAAAGGGCTGGAATTAATATTCCGGCCTTTTTTATTTCCCCCTTGTATTAATCTGCAAGAGTCTGGAAATAATTAATGAGTTTCTCCTTTTGATAATTATCCATATTTGTTGTTTATTTTCAACAATATCATTATTTTTGTGGATAATAAACAACAAATAATATGCGTTCCAAAAAGCAAATCCTTCTCCCCAGGCTTCAAAAGATACTCGACCAGTTGGGCGAAAATATCAAACTGGCACGAAAAAGACGAAAGTTAACAACCATGCAGGTTGCTGAAAGGGCAGGAATTGATCGTACTACATTATATCAAATCGAAAAGGGAAATCCCAGCGTTTCAATCGGTGCCTATTTCAATGTGCTTAGAGTATTTGGACTTCATGAAGATTTCTTGAAAATAGCTGAAGACGATGAGTTTGGAAGAAAGCTTCAGGATTTGGAGTTAATTGGAAAATCTTGAATGATGGCAGATAAAACAAATATTTGGGTATATGCACATTGGAAAGGTTTACCGACCGCAAAATGTATAGGTGTACTTTCGGCTCAACAGGTTAAAGGTCGAAAAGCTTATAGTTTTTCGTATGATAAAGATTGGATGGCATCCTCTGAGCAGTTGCTGATAGATCCTGATATTGCCTGGTTTGGCGGGCCACAATATCCCAACAGAAAGGAAAATTTCGGCATTTTTCTTGATTCCATGCCTGATACCTGGGGGAGAACATTAATGAAACGAAAAGCAATACTTAACGCCAACGAGTTAGGACAACCAGTTCCGGTTTTGCATGATATTGATTTTCTATTAGGAGTACACGATTTGAGTAGAATGGGAGCATTAAGGTTTAAATTAAATCCTGAAGGATCTTTTCTGGACAATGATCCAGTATCTCCAACACCTCCCTGGGCAACAATACGCGAATTACAATATGCGGCAGATTTAATTGAATCCAATGTAGATACAGAAGAAGTAAGAAAATGGCTGACCATGTTGATGGCACCTGGTTCATCTTTGGGTGGCGCCCGGCCCAAAGCAAATATCCTTGACGAGAACAATCAACTTTGGATTGCTAAATTTCCATCCAAAAATGATACAATTGATAAAGCTGCCTGGGAATATCTGGCTTATCGTTTGGCCAAAGAAGCAGATATAGAAATGTCTGAATGTAAACTGGAAAAAGTTGCCGGACGATACCGTACTTTTTTTACCAAACGTTTCGACCGGGAAAAACTTGAGCGAATACATTTTTCATCAGCAATGACTATGACTGGTCAGAATGAAGAATTGATCAGGGATAATGCGCCTTCATATCTCGAAATTGCTGAGTTTATCCAGTTTTTTGGAAGTGATGTGGACAAAGATTTGAATCAACTCTGGAAAAGAATCATTTTTAATATTTTGATTTCTAATACCGACGATCATTTACGAAACCATGGATTTATCCTTACAACTGGTGGTTGGCGTTTATCACCTGCTTTTGACATTAATCCTTCAACAGATAAAAATGGATTAGCCCTGAATATTGATATGGATAATAATGCCCTGGATCTGGAATTGGCAAAAAGTGTAGGCATTTATTTCAGATTAAAAGAAAACCAGATGAATAGTATTATTGATGAAGTAAGTTCATCTGTATCCGGCTGGCAAAAACTGGCAAATGAAATTGGTATTCCAAGAGTTGAACAAAACTATATGGCTCCGGCATTTAGAATTTAATTAGATTCAATACTGTTGAAGCTATCCAATTTATTCTCTCATCGAACTTATTTTTCTATTTTTGTAGCTTCGTTTAATTACATCAATAGAAAAGACTCAATAAAATAAATCAGATGGATATCCCCAGTAAGTACAATCCCATAGAGGTTGAAGACAAATGGTACCAGTATTGGATGGAAAATGGTTTTTTCCATTCCGAACCCGATGAACGTGAACCTTACACGATTGTCATTCCACCGCCCAACGTCACAGGGGTGCTTCACATGGGGCACATGCTCAACAATACCATCCAGGATATCTTAACGCGCCGTGCCCGTATGCTGGGCAAGAACGCCTGCTGGGTGCCCGGAACCGATCATGCTTCCATTGCTACCGAAGCCAAGGTGGTGCATAAACTCAAAGAGCAAGGCATTTCAAAGTTCGACCTGAGCCGTGACGAGTTTCTCTCCCATGCCTGGGAATGGACACACAATTACGGTGGCATCATCCTTGAACAATTAAAGAAGCTGGGCGCCTCCTGCGATTGGGAACGTACTTCCTTCACCATGGACAAGGTCCGCAGTGAATCGGTGATCAAAACATTCGTGGACCTGTACGACAAAGGTCTTATTTACCGCGGTGTCCGCATGGTCAACTGGGATCCTGCCGCCAAGACTGCCCTATCGGATGAAGAGGTGATCTTCCGCGAAATGCAATCCAAACTATATTACCTGAAATATCGGATCGAAGGCACTGACAACGAGTTTGTAACCATCGCTACTACCCGCCCTGAAACGATCCTTGGGGATACAGCCGTGTGCGTAAACCCGAACGATGAACGCTTCCACCACCTGAGAGGAAAGCGCGTGCTGGTTCCGCTGATCAACCGTTCAATTCCTATTATTGAGGATGAATATGTGGACATGGAATTTGGTACCGGCTGCCTGAAAATCACCCCTGCCCATGATGTGAATGACTATGAAATCGGACTGCGGTATAACCTGCCGAGCATCGACATCTTCAATGAGGATGGGACCATGAGTGAAAAAGCAGGTTTGTTTGTAGGTGAAGATCGGTTTGCCGTCCGCGATAAGATCATGGTTGATCTGGAAGCTGCCGGCAATGTAGCCAAAGTGGAAGATTATACCAACAAGATAGGCTTCTCCGAACGTACCCATGTGCCCATTGAACCCAAACTGTCGGCCCAATGGTTTTTGAAGATGGAAGATCTTGTTAAACCTGCACTCGAAAATGTGGAGAATGATACCATCCAGTTTTATCCTCCCAAATTCAAAAATACCTACCGTCACTGGATGGAAAACATCAAGGACTGGTGTATCAGCCGCCAGTTGTGGTGGGGTCACCGCATCCCGGTGTATTACCTGCCCCAAGGTGGCTGCGTGGTAGCTGAAACGGATGAACAGGCGCTGGCACTGGCTCAGCAAAAGACGGGCAACCCAAACTTGACCATGGCCGATTTGCACCAGGATGAAGATGTGCTCGATACCTGGTTCTCCAGCTGGCTGTGGCCTATTTCTGTTTTCGATGGAGTGGTTCACCCTGACAACAAGGAAATCAACTATTATTATCCCACCAATGACCTGGTGACAGCCCCTGATATTATTTTCTTCTGGGTTGCCCGCATGATCATTACCGGGTATGAATACCGCCAGCAGTATCCATTCAAGAATGTTTACTTCACCGGAATGGTGCGCGACAAGCAACGTCGCAAGATGTCCAAATCATTGGGCAACTCACCCGATCCGCTTGACCTGATTGCCACCTATGGGGCTGATGGCGTACGTGTGGGCATGTTGTTGTGTTCTCCGGCGGGTGGCGATTTGCTGTTCGACGAGATCCTTCCACAACAGGGAGCCGGTTTTGTTACCAAGATCTGGAATTCCTTCCGCCTGGTCAATGGCTGGGAAGTGGATAAAAAGCTTCCTCAACCCGAACATTCACGCATTGCCATCGGTTGGTTCCATGAAAAGTTCAGCCAGGTGGTAGAACAAACCGATGATCATTTCGATAAGTTCCGCATCTCGGATGCCCTAATGAGCGTTTACACCACCATTCGTGACGAGTTCTCAGGCTGGCTGCTCGAGATCGTAAAACCTGCCTACCAGCAGCCGATCGATGGAAAAACCTATGAGGAACTGATTGATATTTTTGACGAAGTACTGCGCTTCCTGCATCCGTTTATGCCCTTTGTAAGTGAAGAGATCTGGCAGTTGCTCACCGAACGCAAACAAGGCGACAGTATCATGATCAGCGCCTGGCCCAAATCAACCGGGTACGATGAAACGATGATCGCCCAGTTTGAAGATGTGAAAGAAGCCATAGCCGGAATACGAACAATCCGTACCAAGAACAACATCCCGAACAAGGATCAGATTGAACTGGCGGTATTGCAGGGCGACAAAGGTTTTGATCCCGCCTACAACAGTGTGTTGGTGAAAATGGGAAATCTCTCCTCCTTCACCTTGGTGACAGATGAAGTGAAATCAGCAGCCTCGTTCCTTGTAAAATCAACCACCTTTTTCGTTCCACTTGCAGGAACCATTGACATTGAAGAAGAATTGGTCAAACTAAATACCGAATTGGCATATACCAAAGGGTTCCTGAGTTCAGTCATTAAGAAGCTGAGCAACGAACGATTTGTTGCCAGCGCCCCTGAGGCCGTTGTAGGCATCGAACGCGCCAAGCAGGCCGATGCCGAAGCCAAGATCAAAGTGCTGGAAGAACAGATCGCCAGTTTAAAGTAAGATACCATTGACGGGGTGACTACAAGCCACCCCGTCAATCAACAAAAGAGAGGGATTCCATCTACCAAAAGATGAAATCCCTCTCTTTTTGATTAATTCCCGATAGGCGAATCTAGTTTGCCTTATGCTCCAGACTTCATTTGTGTGCTTCTTGTGTGTTGCTTGTGTATAGCTTCTGTGTTCATGAACACAGAACCAACACAGATGCAACACACAAGCAACACAGAAGCAACACACAAGCGAGGTCTGGAACAATGTCAGAACATGGGGCAAGGCAGGCTCACCGATTTCAGCAATTAAAGAAGCGAGTAAATACCGATGGACTTTAAAATCAGGGCTGGCGTGAAAAATGTCACATCGATTGATCCGATGTTCAAATATGGGCAGCAAGGCATCGGATCCACACGATGACCATCGCGGGAGTTCATTTCACGATGGATGTATGAAATGCAGGGATTCAGTGATGTTGGGCTGTTATTTTAACTTCTGTTGCCCCAATGCTTCATGGATTTTTTCTACACTTAATTTGGAATCGGTATAGAAGTCACGGCAGTTATCAAGCAATACGGTGCTCATTCCGGGATTCGAGGGAGAGGAACTTGCCTTGACACTTGACAAGCGCAAGCCATTGACTCCCACGGCTTCGAATGCATGTGTGTAATGTTTCTTGTCGATGTGCTTGTCCCATGAGATATCCACCTGGTTGAAAAATACCTGGTCGGCATTTTCAATATAAACGGCCGGGATGTTGCGGGCAAAGAGTTCTTTACCCGGGACCGTATTGGGGCGCAGATCAAGGTTGCCGCCTGAGGTTTCCTCCAGCTTGCTTTTCACAAACTCCATCTGCAGGTTGTTGAAGAAGATATTCTGCAAACGGGTTTCATTCGAGGCGTACAGGTTGATACAGTTTTCACTCCGGCAGGATACATTGGTAAAGCTGATATTTTTGATAATTCCGATTTTAGGACTATTGGGCACCCCACGCATGGCCGTGATCTTGATCGGGTCGCCTTGCCCCCACCAGTCACCGGTGTGCAAACGGGTTTCAATGCGGATGTTGGTAAAATTCACATTTTGAACAGAACCCGAATCACCTACACTGATGTTGATACCCCGGTTTGAATCATAGATCACGATGTTTGAGAAGTTGTAGTTTGACATGTGGTTCTGGTCCCAGCCACCTATGCGGATGCCGCTTGAACGCGATCGAAGCACGCAGTTATCGACATTGATATTTTTCGAAGGCTTCATGATATCCTTAAAGCCAGGATCACCGTAGTGGTGAGCATAACCAGCCAGTACAATGGCATCATCGCCACAGGAGAAGTTGCAATTCGAGATGGTGACATTGCTGCTTGAAATCACATCCAGCCCATCGCTGTTGGGAATCACCAGGTTGTTGTCAATGCGCAGTCCGTCGACCAATACATCCTCGCAATGAACGATCAGGAAGGTCCAATAAGGAGCATCGATGACAGTAAAGTCTTTCAGGGTAAGCTGGGTACATTCACTGAAAATAATCATCTGGTGGTAACGGTCTTTGGCATAAAAGGGCCCGTCGCCAATACCCGATTCCAAATGACGGAAATTGTCCTTCTGGCGGGTAAGTTCTTTACCACCGATCCTTTTGGCACTGTCAATGTACATCATTTCCATCCCTTGCCCGAAGATAGTACCCAATCCGGTAATTGAAACGTTGTGTGCTTTTTCGGTATAGAATACCCCGGCTGGCTGGGTGTTGTGGATTTGATATTGGGTTAAATCAGTGGTGGCCACCAGTGTAGCACCTGTTTCCAGGTGAAAATCAACATTGGAATTCAAATTAAGCGTACCGACAAGAAATTTTCCTTTGGGCACATAAACCATGCCTCCGCCATTGGCTGCACAAGCATCAATGGCCTTTTGAACCGAAGCCGTGGTCAAGGTTTTTCCATCTGCATTTGCACCGTAATCCAGGATGTTGTAGATATCTGATTTGGCATAGCTAGTTAATAAAGATAGAAGTAACGAGAATAGCAATAGGCTCTTTTTCATGGCTGTATGGTTAACCCAATAGGTTGAATTGAGGATGCAATTTAAAGATTTTAATTGAACTGGCGTATGAGTTTAAAGGATAGATATTGATCGGTTTACTTTTCATTTCTGCTACAAAGACCCCAAGCCTCAAATTTGCGACAGCCAGCAATACCTGGTGCAAATTTGAGACTTGGGGTCTTTCTAGCCCTTTTGTTTTAAATGGCGGATTCTAAGCCATCGAATCATTAATAATTACTGAACCAATTGTAGAACAGGTTTCCCTGGTAAGTACTCCAGACCTGGGGTGATGTATAGCAGGTGAAATAATCTGAAACCCAAAAAGTGTTATCAATGTGGAAGGTGGTTTTTAAATTTTCATCTGCTGAAAAGGAAATGTAAATTCTAAAAGTGAGGGGTGAATTTTCTTTTGAAAAGGAAAATTTGGTGGCTTCCCTTTTCCCTTCCAAGGTTTTAACTTTCATCAATTCACCTGTTTGCGAGGGAGTATCGAGAAGCTTTGAATACAGAGTATAACTGTTGACGAGAATTTTGGCCTGTGGGGGGATGAAGGTAACTTTATCTTTTTTTACAATGCTGCCTTCAAAACTATTGGAGGAAATTGTGGTTTCATTGGTGGGATTTATTTGATAGCCTGATGCGGTACCGCTCAGCCTGGCCACATCTTTCCATAAACTAAAACTTTCGCCATTCATGATCAATGCTGATTTTTCCCAGTCGACATAAAACGGCTTGTCAGATTTATTGAAAATCGTCAGATGGATCGGCCCACTTTGGCCATTAAATGAATAAATGATGCGCATGGAGTCATTCTCCAAGAGAAATTCTGATTTTTTTGTCAGGGGTATATTCCCTTCCAGCTTCACATGTTGGTAGAGTGTGCAACTTGAAAAAATCACAGCAGAGGCGATTCCGAAAAAGATTTTGAAAAGTGATTTCATTTGGAAGAGATTTAGGTTTTTCTATCACCCAAATTTAACAAAATCCACGCCAAACAGTCATCTTTGAAAGATTTTATTGAATGATAAAGCCTATAAAAAGAAAGGGGATGAAATCTTAAAATTCCAAATTCCAAGTTGCATCCTGATCGGCACATCACCTGGAATTTGAAACTTAAAACCTTGGACTAATAAGCCCTTCCTTCTTTTCCTTCAATATAGTTGATAAACGAAGTGTTGACCACCTTGTTCCCTCCTGGTGTAGGATAATCGCCCGTGAAATACCAGTCGCCTGTATCATTGGGGCAAGCCACATGCAGGTTTTCAATGGTCTGGTAAATGATTTGAACCTCTGATTTGCAGTCCTCAGGTTTAAGGAGTTGGGCAATTTTAGCCGACACTTCCTCCGCCTTAAAAGGCTTGTACAATTCCTTTACATAGTTGACAATCTCTTCCTTGGGAAGGTTCTCTTGCTCCTTGCATTTTCTGTACACTTCATCAATCACGCTTTGCTGATCGGTTTCCTTGAGCAATTCAATGGTTGCATTGAAGGCAATGAATTTATCGAGCACGGCCATGTCGATCCCATAACAATCGGGATAACGGATCTGAGGAGCTGAAGAAACGACGATGATCTTTTTGGGATTCAGGCGGTCGAGAATCTTCAGGATACTTTTCTTTAGGGTAGTGCCGCGGACAATCGAATCGTCGATAATCACCAGGGTATCGGTATGCTCACGGATGATGCCGTAAGTGACATCGTACACATGGGCCACCAGGTCATCCCGGCTGGCATCGTCGGCAATAAAGGTGCGCAGCTTGACATCTTTGATGGCCAGCTTCTCCACCCTAGGCTCAACCGAAATGACGGCTGCCATTTCTTCATTGGTAATGCTCCCATTGCGTTCTCTGAGTTCCTTGATTTTCCAATCGACACAATATTGCCTTACGCCCTGGACAAGTCCGTAAAAGGCGGTCTCAGCCGTATTGGGGATATAGGAAAATACGGTATTCTCAATGTCATAATCAATGGACTTCAGGATCGCGGGCGAAAGCAGGTTGCCCAGCATCTTGCGCTCCTGGTATATATCCTTGTCGCTTCCGCGCGAGAAATAAATACGCTCAAATGAACATGACCGGCGGGTATGGGGGACACGGATCATTTTACTGGTCACCGATCCATCTTTTTTGATGATCAAGGCATCGCCGGGTTTAATCTCGATCACGCTGCTGGCCTTTACATTCATCACCGTTTGGATAACGGGCCTTTCAGAGGCAACCACCACGATCTCGTCGTCGATATAATAGTAAGCTGGACGGATTCCCGAAGGATCGCGCATCACGAAAGCATCGCCATGACCAAACAATCCGGCAATGGCATATCCACCGTCCCAATCTTTGCTTGCATTTTCGAGTACTTTTTGCACATCCAGGTTTTGCTCAATGAGGGGAGAAATTTCCTGGTTCGAATACCCCGAGTTCTTATATTGTCTGAAATGAAACTGGTTTTCTTCATCTAAAAAATGACCCACCTTTTCAAGAACGGTCACGGTATCGGTATAGGCTTTTGGATGTTGGCCCAATGCAATCAAGCGTTCAAACAGTTCGTCGGTGTTGGTAAGGTTAAAATTACCGGCCATGACCAGGGTTCTAGATTTCCAATTGTTCTGACGCATCACCGGATGGACAAAATCAATGCTGTTGCGGCCAAAAGTTCCGTAGCGCAAATGTCCCAGGTAAAGTTCCCCGGAGAAAGGCACATTTTCATAAATCCACCTTACATCCGCATCCTTTGGCTTATTCTTTTCCGCTTTCTTGATGCCCTTGGCAACCTTTTCGAAGATGTTTTTAATGGGGTTGGCTTCAATCGAACGGTGACGGTTGATGTATTCCTGGCCTGGGTCAAGCTCCATTTTCACGTTCACAATTCCAGCGCCATCCTGTCCGCGGTTGTGCTGCTTTTCCATCAGCAGGTATAGCTTGTTGATGCCATATTGCCATGTGCCGTATTTTTCCTTGTAATATTCAAGTGGTTTACGTAACCTTATCAATGCTATTCCACACTCATGTTTAATCAATTCGCTCATTGTTCTTCGGGTTGTTCTAAACTTTCAGTAAATAATTGGGGAAACCGGATGATATCTTTTACAATAAAGGCATTGGGATACTTGGACGAAATGTTGGCTTTTGATTTTAAAGCTTCACTCTTGTTTCGGAAATCGCCGATGCGCACTTTAAAGTTGGGAGTCTGAAACAATACATAGGCTGGAATATCGGGAAAAATAAGGTTGAACTCATTTTTTACCCGCATGGCCTGTTCACGGGCTTTGCTATCGGAACTGAAGTAAATTTCCAGTCTAAACCCATCGGTTCCGCGCCTTCTCTGATTGATTTGGGAATGGCGCACCAGTAAATCGGTAATCCGGGGATCTTGCCTGATAGATAATTTTCCCAGCAGTTCTTCCATTTTGGCCGTCTGGCTAGAGATGGCCGGATTCACTCCAAGTGTATCAGTTTGAGCAAAAACCGATGTGCTCAAGGCTACCAGCAAGAAGATGACACTACACAAATACCTCATACGATCAGTTTTTGAGTCTGCAAATATAAGATTTTAATGGGAAACAAATCTATTCAAATTCATCGGCGGGAATCTTCAAATTCACCCTCCCGATTCATTATAAATCAACCTATCTGGCCATTACAAAGAATTCACTGGATAAAAATGAACAAAAGCCTCCTGTTTTTTTCCTCAATGTTAAGTTTTTGCTTTTCCAATCGAAGGGTCCATTGACTTGATAAAATCAATACGTAAAAATTGAAATAGTTTATGTATCTTAACATGTCTTTTCGGGGTACCAATTTGTAGTTCAGTTAAAATTTTATCTATGACAACAGAAACCACCTCATTCCACCTGGGAATCAATATTGGAGCATCATCCATTTCCACTGTCGAACTTAAGAAAACAAATGGAGATATCCAATTGCTGGCCCATCAAACCTACATCCATCAGGGAAATCCCAAACGAATCGTTGAGGAGATATTCAAAAACAAAACTCCTGAAAACATCGTGGTCACTGGCCGTAAATTCAGGACCCTACTCAATATCACTTCCATTCCTGAAGCCGAGGCCGTTGAATTGTCGGCCGATTATCTTCAGCTTGATACCGACATGATCATCAGTGCAGGAGGCGAAAATTTCATGATCTATCTCATGGATACGAACCGCAAAATATCCAAATGCATGACCGGCAACAAGTGCGCCTCGGGAACCGGGGAATTCTTTTTGCAGCAAATTAAAAGAATGGGATTAAGCATCGAGGAAGTCACTGCCATCAATGATGGAAACGAGGAATACAATATTTCGGGAAGATGTTCTGTCTTCTGTAAATCCGACTGCACCCATGCCCTGAACAAGGGCATACTGAAATCAAATGTAATTGCAGGCCTTTGCCGGATGATGGCCAATAAAATCATTGAACTGACCTCACACATTTCATGCCAGAGGGCTGTGATCATTGGTGGTGTGACCCAAAATAAAAGAATTCTCAACACCTTGCGTGAACACTTCCAAGTACTGGAAGTTCCTGATCAGGCGACTTATTTCGAGGCCCTCGGGGCCGCTATTTATTCGACCAGGCATGATGTTACTGCCGTCGATGCCAAGGCACTGTTCAGAAAAGAACATGTTTCATTTTCATTTCACAAAGATTTAAAGGAGTTTGTCCATTTGGTTGAATTTAAAGAATTCAATCTGGACAAGGCTACTGAAAATGACATCTGTATTCTTGGGCTGGATGTAGGTTCAACCACCACCAAGGCAATCATCATGCGCCAGGCCGACAATGCCATCCTGGCCACAGAATACCTGCGTACCAATGGCGATCCGATTCAGGCATCCATTGACTGTTACAAGAGTTTAAAACAACAGTTGAAGGCATCGGTAAAAATCATTGGATTGGGTGTAACTGGTTCAGGCAGGCACATCTCGGGTCTACATGCAAAGACCCAGGGAATTATCAATGAAATTTTGGCCCATGCCAATGCCACCATCTATTTTGACAAAGATGTGGATACAATCTTTGAAATTGGAGGGCAGGATGCCAAATACACCTATATCACTGCCGGGGTCCCATCGGATTATGCCATGAATGAAGCCTGTTCTGCCGGTACTGGTTCTTTCCTGGAAGAAGCGGCCAAGGAATCGCTGGATATCGACTATCGCGAAATCGGTGACATTGCCTTACGGGCAAGCAATCCCCCAAATTTTAATGATCAGTGTTCTGCCTTTATCAGCAGCGATATTAAAAATGCCCTGCATGAAGGATTGAGTAAAGACAACATTGTAGCGGGCCTGGTCTATTCGATCTGCCTGAATTTTACCAATCGTGTCAAGGGAAACCGTCCTGTTGGAAACAAGGTGTTCATGCAGGGGGGCGTTTGTTATAACAGGGCTGTGCCTGTGGCAATGGCCGCCTTAACAGGCAAACACATCATCGTTCCCCCTGAACCGGGGCTGATGGGTGCCTTCGGTGTAGCACTGGAAATCAAGGAGAAAATGGCCCTCCATCTCATGGAAGAGCAGGTATTTGACCTGGATGAATTAATCAACAGGACCGTTAGCCAAGGTAAATCATTTATTTGCCAGGGACAACCCGAAGGTTGTGACCGCAAATGCAACATCAATCTTCTTCTGCTGGATGGAAAAAAAATACCATTCGGGGGTGCCTGCAACAAATATTATCTCGACAAGAAAGAAGGCAAGACAGAAACTCCTCACAACAATTACGTCCGTATCAGGCAACAACTGGTATTCGAAAAATATATACCAGACTATCCGCTTTCGGTGGATGCGCCAGTAATAGCCATTTCAAAATCATTTTTAACCAATACACTGTACCCTTTATATTACAATTTCTTTTCAAAATTAGGATTTAGGATATTATTGGGTGAAGTCCCCAGTAAAGAAGGGATCAATAAACAACAGGCCTCGTTTTGTTACCCCGCTGAACTGGCACATGGTTTCTTCCAGGGTATGATTGACTTAAAGCCCGATTACATTTTCCTTCCCCATATTACTGAAGTATACGATCCGCTCGAAAAGAATTATAACAAGACCTGTGTGCTGCTTCAGTCTGAACCCTATTATTTAAAGTCCACTTTTAAGGATTCGCTCATGGGGACCAATGACATCAAGCTTCTGATGCCCATATTCAACTTTTCAAAAGGATACGAAAGCAGTGAACCTGCTTTTATCAAATTGGCGATCGATCTAGGAAAGAACAGATCGGATGCAGCCACTGCCTTTGAATTTGCGATTTCTCAGCTCAGGCAGATGTTCGCTGAGTTTTCAACCTACGGAAAAGAAGCACTCAAAGAACTGGAATCCGATCCTTCACAGATGGCCATTGTACTGTTTGGACGATCGTACAATGCCTTTGCCAAGGAAGCCAATCTTGGAA
>DASXUZ010000253.1:0-10644 GCA_036504555.1 Prolixibacteraceae bacterium
CAGCTTCGTACTAGCCTGCTACCAAAGAGGGAGTTTCTGTATGATAACTGTAATCTAACTGTAATGTATCTGTAATATACAATACAGTTAGATTACAGTTACCATACAGAAACTCCCTCTTTGGTAGCAGGCCATAGTTACTTTGAAAGTAATGTAACCTGGATTAGACCTGAAGTTAAGAAGTGGGAATCGATTCACTTTCAGCCATTGGCGCTTGGAAAAGCAGTAGGGCCGTGTCATATTTCACCAAATGTGACACTTAATTAAAATGATTAATATTCCTGGCAAAAGAAGTTTTTAACTAACAGTCGCTTATTGGAAGTAAGACGATCATTTTAACTGTGGAAAAGTGGGGTAGAAACAAGTTATACAAGATAAACAGGTCCTTAAATACCGTTTAATTAGCCATACCTACCGTTTGTTTGACAATACCAACCGCAGGCTTATTCGCTATTGTGGCAGGGGATGCTTGTATATAGATTTGAGACGTGCGATAAAGCCGACAAGATGGATGCGATCAAGAAACTCATGTATTTATTTACCAAAAAACTCTCTTATTTACATATCGACAAGGCAGGAACTGCACCTCTTATCATCATTAAGAAGGAAGCAGATGATGCCAATGTAAAGGAATATAAATCCCTTGAAGAAGCCATTGCCGATCTGGAAAAGGAGCCTACTATTTCATCCGATAAAATAGAAAATCTAAAATCTTCATTAAAGAATCTGAAAAACAAAACCACCATCAAAATCAGGAATGGGGAAATAATTTAATACCAATAGAATATGATGCCATTTTCAACAATCAAATTTTAATATCCAGTATACCATGAAAAAACTCTACGTATTGCTTGTCATTCTTTTTGTATTATTTTCAACCATTCAGGTTTCGGCACAAGCAGCTTCTATTACCTGGCCGCTTGCCAATGGGATCAGTCCCAATGCCGCGGTAGGAAATATTCAAGGCACTGCAGAGTCGATCGGAGTAGGACCCGTTCCAACAATGTCCATATCTTCCCTTTTCCCCTATGGTGTGAATGGACAACAACTTTGGGTTGGAAATACTGGCTGGATTGCAGGACCCCTGGATCTTACACGCTTTATTCAGTTTGATGCCACCCCTACTTCTGGAAATGTGTTTACAGTTACCAATGTTTCATTTAATTATGGCGATGAAACATACCCAACGAACTTCAACATGTTGAGTTCTCAAGTATCTTATTCAACTGATAATTGGGCAACTGCGGGTATTCAATTGAATTCAAATGTATTGAATTATTTGAATACCGCCATGCAATCATTTACTGCAACAGGCCTCAATGTATTGGTAAATAACAGTCAAACTTTTTCGTTAAGAATATATCCTTATGCAGTTAAGACAGGTTCGCCGATGTATAAGACTTACGCTATCCATAATTCGGTTGTGATTTCTGGAACAACGGCTCCCCAAGTGGTCAATGGATCTATTTGTGGCACAAAGTTTAACGACCTCAATGGTGATGGTATTCAGAATAATGGAGAACCGGGCCTTCAGGGCTGGACAATCAGCCTAACTTCCCAAGGAGCAGCCGGACCCGTCACAGTGACTACTAACACTGGCGCAGATGGCAACTATTGTTTCAACGACGTTGCTGCTGGAAGATATACGGTTTCTGAAACTCAAAAAAGCGGATGGACTCAAATATCCCCGGTTCCGGGAACTTACACCATTACCCTCACTAGCGGACAGAATTTAGTTGGTCAAAACTTCGGGAACCAACAAATCTTTGGTTCCATCTGCGGAATGAAATTCAATGACCTGAACGCAAATGGAGTAAGAGATCCGGATGAACCGGGACTCTCCAGCTGGACCATCAGCCTGACTTACAACAATGCCGCCGGACCGGTAACTGTAACCACTACCACTGATGCCAACGGTAACTATTGTTTCAACAAGCTTGCTGGGGGATCCTATGCTGTCTCTGAAACACAAAAGAGCGGTTGGACACAAACATTTCCGGCAGCGCCGGGAACTTATTCTATTAGACTATCTGTGGGACAGAATCTCATAGATCAAAACTTCGGAAACCACTTTTGTATTCCAACCATCACAGGATCAACTTCAGGATCAACCTGCGGATCGGGTACCGTTGCATTGGGAGCAACAGCTTCCGGCGGAACAATCAATTGGTATGACACCTTAACAGGAGGCTCGTCGTTGGGAACAGGCATTACTTTTACAACTCCCGTGATTTCGACTTCGACTACTTATTATGTGGATGCAACAGATGTATGTGGAACGACCGCTGTGCGAACAGCAGTAGTGGCTACAGTCAATGCTTTACCCATAGTCATTGCACCGGGTTCAGTTGCAGTGGGCAGTACGATAACATTATCACCCATCACCGGAGGAACCTGGACCAGCAGTAATCCACTGGTAGCCACCGTAACCAATGCAGGCGTGGTAACCGGAGTATCGGCAGGAACAGCCACCTTTACTTTTACCAATACACTTACCGGTTGCAGTGCAACTACCTCATCGGTGACGATAGGTTCAGACTGTGTTTTTCTATGCAATTCAGACTTCGAAATCAGCAGTCCTCACCCATCACAATATAACTGGATTCCTCAGGCAGATGTTCCTTGCTGGCATACAACCGGAAGTTTAGGCGAGATAGAAATCTGGAAGAGTGGTTTTCAGGGATTTCTGGCTTATACAGGCATTCAATTCGCTGAATTAAACGCTGAACAGGTTGGTACATTTTATCAAACTTTCACGGCCGTCGCTGGCACAGCGGTCAACATTTCTTTTGCACACATGGGCCGTTATGCAGGTCTTGATAAAATGGAGGTGCAAATTGGACCTGATGGAGGTCCCTATCAAACTATTGGAACCTATTACGATAACAATACTGGTTGGACATTATACAGCGTGTCTCATACATTTCTTAGTAGTGGTTTATATCAACTTCGATTTGCATCCATCTATTCCAATGGAGGAGGTACTTTGAACGTACTGGATGGCGGTAATTTTCTGGATGCAATTACAATAGAATGCCTCAAACCAAGTGACGCAACAGTTAATCCAGGTGGTCCTGATCAAATTTGTCAATCAGCCAATCCTTCTGCCATCCTATTAAGCGGTGCAACTGTGGGTGGTTCAGCCACAACAGGGGCGTGGTCAATTGTATCGGGTGGAGGTACTTTAAGTTCTACTGCTCAGACAGCAACTCCATCGACAATAACCTATACACCGGCGGCTAACTATTCGGGCACTGTCATTTTAAAATTAACCACCAATAGCTCTCCAGCAATTAGCGCTACAAGGACTATAACAATCAATACTTTACCAGCAGCACCAGCAGCCATTACCGGCAGCTTCACAACATGCATTGGTTCAACAACCCAATTGACAGACATTACAACAGGCGGGACCTGGACAAGCGCTTCTACAGGGATAGCAACCATCAATGCTTCTACCGGATTGGTAACAGGCATCGCTGCAGGAACATCATTAATTACCTATACCACAGCCTCACCTGTTACTATTTGTACCAATTCAGTTACGCAAACAGTGACTGTCAATGCTGTTCCAACAATTTCAGCTACTATTCCTGCTTCCCGCTGTGGAACAGGAACGATCACTTTAGGAGCGGCAGCTTCCGCTGGAACAATCAACTGGTACTCCGCTTTAACCGGTGGGACATCTTTAGGAACAGGCTCTTCATTTACCACTCCAGTTATTTCAACAACAACAACTTATTATGTAGACGCCACTTCAGGCGGCTGCACTACAGCTGTAAGAACCGCAATAGTGGCCACAGTCAATGCTTTACCCATAGTCACTGCACCGGTTTCTGTAAACGTCGGCAGTACAATAAATTTATCACCAAGTACAGGAGGAACCTGGACAAGCTCCAATCCACTGGCTGCAACGGTGACTAATACAGGTGTGGTAACCGGAATATCAGCTGGAACAGCCACCTTCACTTTTACCAATTCGATTACCAAGTGCAGTGCGACTACCACGACGGTGACAGTGATCGGGGCGGAAGGAAAACCTTGTATTTATCTATGTAATTCTGACTTTGAGCAATTTCTCAACGGAGTGGCCCCCTCAACCTATATTCAAACCAGCCAGAATAACATTCCTTGCTGGAAAACAACAGCCACAGATGGCAACATTGAAATCTGGCATAAAAATTATGGTTCAGTTCCTGCCTATTCGGGAGACTATTTTGCTGAATTAAATGCTACCCAGGTCGGCACACTTTATCAGACTTTTACCGTCACCGCTCCCCAAACAGTTATTGTTTCCTTTGCACACAGGGGTCGGTATGCCGGGGTTGATAAAATGAAGGTTTGGATTGGGACTGATCCAAATGGTACATTTACGGATTTGGGAACCTATACCGACAATAACTCGGCATGGAAATATTATACCACAGCACCTTATCAAATCACTGCCTCAGGCACGTACAGATTAAAATTTGAGTCCATCTCTTCAAACAATGGAAGCGGTCCCAGTGATGGCGGCAATTTCCTGGATGCCATCAATGTAACCTGTCCATCCTCCATTTGCGGGAACAAGTATAACGACCTCAACGGCGATGGCATTCAAAATGGCGGTGAGCCTGGTATTTCAGATTGGGAAATCCAATTGACCTATAACGATGCAACTGGAACCCTGGTAACTTTGACTACAAGGACTGGCCCTGACGGCAGCTATTGTTTCAATAATCTGGCGGCCAATACCTATACTGTTACAGAGGTACAAAAGGATGGCTGGACACAGACTTTCCCCCAAAATCCGGGAACGCACTCTGTAATCCTAACTGAAGGGAAAAATGTCATCGAACAAAACTTCGGAAACCATCAAACTTCTACACCCGCTCCTTGTGATTTATTAAGTGCATCGGCCACTAAAGTTACTCCTGGAGATTGTATATGGAGTTTGAGCTTAAATCAGCCGGCAGTTTTATCAGGCGTAAGTTCGATTCAGGTCTTAACCTTATCGCCCAATCAAATGGCTGTAGGAACAGCATTGGTTTCACCTTATAATACCTGGTTCTCTTCTGGAACATTGGCCACAGGATTAACATTTACTCCTTCCACCGGCATAGTCCCTGGAGGTAATCTGACAAACTTCCTCACCCTGAATCTGAGTTATGTCACTTCACCACAAACCGTGATCGTTAATTGGCTCAATGATTTGGGAGGTGCTGTCTGTTCTGATACCTTGCAATTAAATTGTCAGCCAACTTGTGTCAGTATACTTGCCCAAAGAGTTACCTGTGTTGGAAACAAATACAATTTAGCCTATCTATTTACAAATAATGCGACCTACGGAATCCATACGGTTGATTATATAGTGCAAAGTCCTGCCAATGTTACCATTACACCTGCCTCCATAATTCTATCACCTGATGTAGCCTCCTACTCCACCTCTGCACTTCAAAATATACTCCTCACCGGGGCAATACCTGGAGACCAGGTAAGTATCACTGCAAAGTTTATGAGTCCCGACGGATGCTGCTGGTGTTTTGAAACACTCAATGTAACGATTCCAACCTGTGACACGGTGTGTGATTCACTGATTGTCAGGGCACAAGGAACTCCTGAAGATTGCTGTTATTCTATTTCATTAACCAATAACAGCAGCCTGGTATTTTCAAATGTTGAATTTGAATTGCTCTCGGGAGGAATGTTCGGCACAATGTCTGCTTCGTCAGCTGGATGGGGCTTTACCAACGTTGCACCCAACAATCTCCTGAACCTGGTAAAACTTCCTCTTAGCCAGGGAATAGGGAATGGTACATTCAATAATGTATTGGATGTATGTATCCGACAGTATTCATCACCTAACCAAGTCGTTGAAGTAAGATGGATGAACCATGGGAAGGTTGTTTGCAGGGATACATTAAGGTTCGAATGCATCAAAGTTCCTCCCGTAACAGACGATTGTTCTCAGATTACAGGTGGAATTCTAACCTGTTTGCCCAATGGAACTTTTCAATATGACTTTCGGGTTCAAAACAATTCCAATATTAATTCAACGGGCTTTAAAATCAATCCAACGACCCCTGGCCTGGTATTTTCCCAGACTGATTTTCCAAATACACCTATACTAACGGGTACCCTTTCACCCATTCAAAGCATCATTGTATCAGGTATTGGACAGGGTCAAAATGTTTGTTTTCAATTAACGATTTTCAAAACAATTGCCGGAGCCGGAACCCTTGTATACAGTGATTGCTGTCACAGCGAACCGATTTGTATAACAACACCCAAGTGTGACATTAAACTGGGCTCCATCTGCGGAACTAAATTCAATGATCTGAATGCCAATGGAGTTAGAGATGCCAGAGGTTATGGTGAACCGGGATTGCCAAAGTGGACCATTACCCTGACCGGTTCAGTAACCATGAGCACAACGACGGATGAGAATGGGAATTACTGCTTCCACGACCTGCCTGCTGGCACCTATACGGTATCAGAAGTTATGCAGCCGGGATGGGAACAAACCTTGCCCCAGAGTCCTGGCACCTACACCATCACCATTACTTCCGGCCAGGTAATAACCAATATCAATTTTGGCAATCACTATGATCCCTGTCTTCTTGGATTAAAAACATGGTCGGCCCTTCAGACTGGAATTGATGGTACAGTATATGCCCTTGCTGTAATCGGTACCGATGTTTATGTCGCTGGATCGTTCTCCTCCATCGGAGGCCTGTTAGTAAATAATATTGCCAAATGGGATGGACAAAACTGGTCGGCTCTCGGAAACGGAGTCAATGATGGGGTCCATACCCTTGCAGTAATGGGGACTCAACTCTATGTCGGTGGACAATTCTCAGCCGCATCGGGAGTGAGTGGCACCAAATTCATTGCCAAATGGAATGGCTCAGCCTGGTCTCCCGTTGGAAGTGGGATCAATGGTATTGTAATTTCCTTTGCAGTCATCGGGACTGATCTGTATGCCGGTGGAAACAGTGGGTTAAACTATATTTCAAAATGGAATGGCAGCAGCTGGTCGGTGATCGGAAGCGGCATGAATGGCAGTGTAACAGCCCTTGCAGCCATCGGAACGAACTTGTATGCAGGAGGTGATTTTACCACTGCCGGGGGAAATGTTGTAGGTCATGTTGCCAGATGGAATGGCACCGCCTGGTCAAAGCCAGGAAATGGAATCAATACCGATGTCTTTGCTTTGGCAACTATCGGATCAAATCTGTATGCCAGTGGATACTTCAATGACGCTGGTGGTGTGACGGCAAAACACATTGCCAAATGGGATGGAGCCAACTGGTCAGCACTCGGAAGCGGAGTCGATAACTATGTTGAAGCCTTTGCAGTGAATGGAACGGACCTCTATGCCGCAGGATCATTTACCAATGCTGGGGGCGTCAATGCCAACCGGGTGGCCAAATGGGATGGTGCAAGCTGGACTCCATTAGGTAACGGAATCAATAGCATTTACGTAAAGGCCCTTGCTATATCAGACAAGACCCTTTATGCAGGTGGTTGGTTTACTGATGCAATTGGAGAAATGAACACACAAAATATTGCAAAGTATGCCTGTCTCGATGATCCCCTTCAACCCGGTAGTATCTGTGGGATGAAGTTCAACGACCTGAACGGGAATGGCAGAAAGGATGATGGTGAAGTAGGGCTCGCCAATTGGACAATCATCCTGTCAGGATTAGTAGAAAAGAAACTTACAACTGACAAGGAAGGCAACTATTGTTTTACAGAGGTCGTGCCTGGGAAATATGAAATCTCAGAAGTCAACCAAAAAGGCTGGCTTCAGACCGCTCCTTATCCGGAAACCTATACCATCATTGTAGAACCGGGTCAGCGCCTTACAGGGATTAATTTTGGAAACCGGGTGGATGAAACAGTTCTGGTGGGTTCTATTTGCGGAATGAAATTCAATGACCTGAATGGAAATGGAAAATTGGATGAAGGCGAACGGGGCATACCCAACTGGACCATCGTTTTGTCCGGCACAGCTGATATGAAGCTTCAAACGGATGAAAAAGGTTATTTCTGTTTTACCAACCTGAAGCCAGGCAAATACGAAGTTTCAGAAGTTAATCAGGACAATTGGCTCCAGACATCACCTTATCCAGGGTCCTATACCTTCATCCTTGAATCAGGCCAGAGCCTTGAAAATATCAATTTTGGGAATCGGGTAGATCAGACTGCCAAAGTAGGTTCTATCTGCGGGATGAAATTCAACGACCTCAATGGCAATGGCAGAAAAGATGAAGGCGAATCGGGCCTACCCAACTGGACCATCATCTTGTCGGGTGAAGCACAAATGGAAGCAACAACCGACAGGTATGGAAACTTCTGTTTCACCAACCTGAGGCCGGGTAAATATGAAGTATCAGAGCTCAACCAGAACGGCTGGAAACAGACAAGTCCCTATTCCCTATCTTATACTTTAATCCTTGAATCGGGTCAGAACCTTACATTCATCAATTTTGGCAATAAAGCCGAAAAGGATGTGAAGCTTGGCTCCATTTGCGGAATGAAGTTTAATGATTTGAATGGCAATGGCATCATGGATAAGGATGAGTCTGGCTTACCCAATTGGACCATCTTACTATCGGGAGAAACAGATCGCAGGGAAACGACTACCGATCGGTATGGAAACTTCTGTTTCACCGATCTGGTACCGGGTAAATATGAACTCTCAGAGGTGAATCAAAACGGATGGCTGCAGACGGCCCCATCAACAAGGTCTTTTACATGGATGCTTGAATCGGGACAAAATCTTACGGCCTTCAATTTTGGAAATAGGGCTGATAAGGAGGCTAAAGTGGGATCGATTTGCGGAATGAAGTTCAATGACCTGAACGGCAATGGTATCATGGATAGGGATGAACCCGGGCTACCCAACTGGACAATCATTTTATCGGGTACATCACACAGGGAAACGACCACCGACAAGTATGGCAACTATTGTTTCAATGATCTGGTGCCCGGTAAATACGAACTCTCGGAGCTTAACCAACTCAGGTGGAAGCAAACAGCCCCTTCTACAGGAACCTATTCACTGGAACTCAGTTCGGGCCAGCACATAGGCGACCGAAACTTCGGAAACAGGTCGGTGCTCACCCTTCTTTCACCCGCTGAGGGCGAAACGCTCCAGGAAGGAAAATCGATCCTGTTTAACTGGCTGCCTCCGGTGCCTGTGCCAGGTTCGTACCAGATTAAGATAGTTGAAATTACAGGTGATCAATCACCCGAAGAGGCGATATCGATGAATACTGTCCTATTTGAGGCAGCTGAAATTCTCACAACTTCGTTTACCTATCCAGTGTCGGCCATGAAACTCAGGACAGGTAGGAAATATGCATGGCAAATCGCGACCAATGGGCCGGTAGATAACAGGAGTAAGGCCTCCAGCTTTGCCCTTCGGAGTGCTGATGAACCGATCAGGATTTCAGTGATGCTTCAATCGCCTCCTTTCAATCAGCTCAGAGCAGAAGAACTTTGGAAGGCTGTGATTGAGAATACCAGCTCCGGCACGCTGAACATTCAATTGTTTGGAACCCTTGAACTGGCAGGTGAAGGGATCGTTGCAGCGCGTGAATCATTGCCGGTGAATTTGGCTCCTGGGAAAAAAGGGATTAACTTTGAGAACTTCCAGTCAGAAATTGATCAATCGATATTCGATCGATGGGGAAATCTGATCTTTGGTGATGGTGACTATACGATGTGCCTCCAGGTGAAAGATGAATTGGGAAATGAATTGGGAAGAGGCTGCCTTCAGCAAAGCGTTGAATTAACGACATTTGTCATCGGCGATCTGTTACAGCAAGGGTTCAAGCTGGCACAGAATCATCCCAATCCATTCAGTACCACGACCACCATTGGCTATGAAATACCCAAAGCGGCCATTGTCCAGATCAGGATCTATGACATGCTCGGGAAGCAAATCAGTCTATTGGTCAATGAGCAGAAAAGCGCAGGCAAGCATGAAATCGTCGTCGATCGGAAAGGCTTGGTAAGCGGAATCTATTACTATTCAATCACAAGCGGAGGGCTATCACAAACCCGGAAGATGATCCTGATCACTTTTTGATCGTCATTGAATAGGTTCTTTTGAGCAGATAATGGAATGAAGCAATCAATATGGGATGGATTGCTTCATTCCCTGCTCTTACTGGTAAACCATGTATTGAATATCCTTTTTGACTACCCCCCAACAAAAAGGAACTAACTGAAAACAGCTAATTCCTTTTATATTTTTTTTGATCGTACCCGGAGTGGGAATCGAACCCACACAGCATTGCTACTACTGGATTTTGAGTCCAGCGCGTCTACCAATTCCGCCATCCGGGCCTGTTCGTAAACCGGCTGCAAATCTAATCGAATTTTCATTCACACAAAACTTTTCTGAGAATATTTTTTAAGAACTTCAAGTGATCCCGATCCCGAGCACTCGGGACGGATAGGCGTTAACTTTGTCCAATCTGTCTTATAAGCAAATGAAAAATAAACACATAGGACACATAGGACACATAGTTTATCCCGAGTCCTCGGGACTATGTGTTCTATGTGTCTATGTGTTTAAAAAAATAAACAGATAAAAAGTGTCCCAGAAGGTTGAGACTTCCTGGTAATACTGTTTCAAGTATCAGATTATAA
>DASXUZ010000254.1:0-2983 GCA_036504555.1 Prolixibacteraceae bacterium
GAACAACATCAATTCCGAGTTGGTTTATTTGCCCCAAGCCGATCTCGTCAACGAAAAACCTCTGTGAAATTGGCCAAAATTGTGACTCGACCTCGATTAGGGTCTTGAGGATAATGGGTGGGATGTGTTCATCCTTGCTGAACAACAAGATGTTGAAATCATACTGGTTTTGCCAGGCGGTCATCTGGTCCTTTACTCGCTCGAGGCCGCAGGGATTGGGCGCGTTACCATCAAAACCGTTTCCAGGGCAATCCCGGGCATCGACGACGCCGGATGTCATTAACTTTGCCGCCAAGTAATGCAAACTCTTCTCGGTGTTTAGCTCGCCGGGATCTTGTGGAAATCGTGCCCAGAATGGCGGGATTTCTTCTGCATTTTGCCAAATTGTGCCGCAGGCATCTGAAAAAATCACATATTTGCTTAGAGAAATGACGGTGACTGCAAAGCCATCCGTCATTCTTGTGACCTGAATATTTGCCTGGATCTCCTCACTTTTATCTCCCCGGCTGTTTTGGGCATGGAAGCTTACCAGGGCTGATTCTGGAAATTCTACTGAACATGGTGAGGATGGACAAAAGAAACTCTTGTCCTGAATAACTCCGCTAAGAGTAACTGGTCCTGAATCGCTAGTGAGCGACTGGTACCCGCTGAGAATAATGTAGGGTGTAGGGACAATTCCCTTTGGAACACGAAGAAATGCTTCCAACCGTGATGAAGTAATGTCGGAAAATTGGATAGGCGGAAGAGGTGTATTTAGTGGTTCAAGGGCAGGTGCCGAAGTCGGCAAGGCTGGAGTACCGATCACCTGGGACTGGGTAGGCGTGGCAGTATTGATCGCACTAACGTCCCCCGGCTGGATGTTTCTGGCATAAGAGACCCCGTACGATAAAGTAGAAATGGCGATCAGAAGGAAAAATAAATGTTTCATCCTTTAGGGTTTCTTTGTCGCGGCTGGAACTCTAGCGGTAACCCTCTTCCAGGCTTTTGTTGGAGCGGAAGGTGGTATATATTTCAGGAATTCGCTGCTCAGAGTGTAGGCTAAATCTTCGATTTTTTTAGATATAGGCAGGTCCGGTCGAGATAGCATGAAAGGTGTACCCAGGTTTATGGCACGAAGAACTTCTGCCGGCTCGTAAGGAATTTCAAAATCGAAAGGTCTACCCATGGCCTTCTGAAGCTGGGTTTTATCGATATTTATGCTTGGGAAACTCTGGTTGAGCACCAGCTTTACTTTTTCCGTAGGAAACCCAAGCTGGTCATATGTTTTTAAAGCGCTTACTGCCACCCTCAAGGATGCCATTTCTGGTTCAATCACCAACAATATGATGTCAGATTTTATCAATGTGGAAATCACAGAATCTGAAAAATCATGCGGTGTGTCGATGACAATGAAAGTGTATCTTTCGGAGACCAGGCGGAATAAAACATCCCAAAACTCATCGGTGAAAATGTCCGTTGCGATCGGAAAACGAGGAGCGGCGATGAATTGAAGCCCGCTGGAGTGGGTGCTGATCAACTCGTTGATCATTTTTTCGTCAATTTCAGCGAGCGCGTAATCTGTGAATTTCTCCATGGTGTTTCTAGGCGACATATTTAACAACATGGATACCTGACTCGCAAAAAAGGACGTGTCGATCAAGAGAGTTGGTTTTTCCCAAATCTGATAATTTGCGAGGGCGAGGTTAACAGCCAGGCTTGAAACTCCACTTCCTCCTCGTAAACTGTGAACCGCGACAATCGTGGGTTTATTCTGGACGTTCTCACCGCCCAGGTCAGTAGTCAATTGGATGGCTCTAGCCCGACGAGCTAGTATATCCATGCGGGCTGCCAATTCCTCCGGCTCAAAGGGTTTGATCAGGTAGTCATCTGCTCCAAGTTCAAATGCTTTGAGTTTATCTTCAAGGGTCTTCACACTGGTCAAGAAAATGACGGGTATATGGTGGTAGCGAGGGTCATGGCGAATGCTTTGTAATATTTCAAAACCACTCATATCAGGCATGCGCATATCTGCGATGATAAGTTCAGGTTTGAAAGATGCGATAGCAGCCAGGCCATCCTTACCATTCCGGACATATTCAAGCTCATAACCTCTACTAGTAAGTACGCTCGCGGCCATTTTGTAGAAGACCGGTTCATCATCGATCATAAGAACACGCATATTATTGACCTCCCTGATGACCAGATGATGGAGAAGACTGCTCGGCAATAATCTTGTTGGCCATTTCGGTTAACATGGAATAATTATCCTTGATTTCCCGGTAGATCTTTGAAGATTTCTTAAATTCATGATGATCACTTAGATCATCCAAACTTGCGGCCAATATCGAGAGTTGTTTTGCTCCGAAGTTTGCCGCGACACCCTTGAGATTATGGGCATAAGTTGAAAGGCTTTGCCAATTGTGAGCCTTCAAGGCTTGATCCATGCGCTCCAATCTTTCTGGCATTGATTGGAGAAATTCCTGCAAATTTTCGAGATAATATTTCGTATCGTTATTAAACCGTGAAATGGAATCCTGCATATCTAACACGGGAACATCCATCGAGTTATTATCATGGAGCTGGCTTAAATTCTCCTGTTGACCGATAGCTGGTTCACCGGCGAATATTTCAAGCAACATTCCGATGCGTTTTATGTCAAATGGTTTTAACAGGAAGGTATCCGCTCCAGCCTTTTTATATTCATCGGATATTTTTTCCGGAACGGAACCAGTCAAGATCACAATAGAGACATGTCTTTGGTTATTTTCCCACTTGCGGATTTGTCTAGTCGTTTCAAGGCCATCCATTTCCGGCATTTGAACATCCATGAAAATCAGGTCGAAGTCTTCCGATTTTACAGCTTCCAGCGCGGCTCGCCCATTCCAAGCACTTTTAACCTTATGCCCCTGGCGGATAAGGATTAACTTCATCATAGCCTGGTTTTGATCATCATCCTCGGCTACCAGTATATTTAAAGCGCGCATAAATTATCCCAAAAAAGATT
>DASXUZ010000255.1:0-10792 GCA_036504555.1 Prolixibacteraceae bacterium
AAAGGGAACACAGATCTGACTGATGTTACGGATTTACACTGATTCTTTAAGAAAAAAAGACAATGGAACACTGATTTGACTGACCCCGATTTAATCGGGGCGGATTTATACTAATTTTTAATTTCGTGTAATTCGATTCAATTTGTGTAATTCGTATTTTAAAAGATCAGTGTAAATCCGTAACATCAGTCAGATCTGTGTTCTTTTTTTTTCTTAAAGAATCAGTTTTCCTTTTTTCTTTTTTGATATATTGGTGTGCAAATTGCAACCCTTTCAAAAAAGCCTTGTCAGTAAATCAGAAACCAACAAGTTTGAGTCAGACCGCCTTCATACATCAGGATTTGATAGCCGAGAGCATCAGTGGCAGCAACAAAGCCCGCTATCAGCTGTATCAATTGTATTCCAAAGCGATGTTCAACGTGTGTTACCGCATGATGAACAACCGCGAGGAGGCGGAGGATATGCTGCAGGAGGCATTTATGCTGGCCTTTCAGAAGCTTGACACCTTCAGGCAGGAATCGGGTTTCGGGACCTGGCTGAAGACCATTACCATCCGCACCTGCATCAATGCCCTGAACAAGCGGAAGCTGGACCTGCGCTACATCGATGATCTGCACCACTTCGAGACGCCCGAAGAAGAACCCGAAGAAGCGATGTACACCACCGATAACATTCTCGAAGCGATGAAACAGCTCCCCGAAGGTGGACGGTTGGTTTTCTCACTTTACCTGCTCGAGGGATACGATCATGGTGAAATAGCACAGATACTGGGCATCACCGAATCGACCTCCAAGTCACAGTATATGCGCGCCCGGCGAAGGGTTTATGAGTTAATGAAAAAGACACAAGATTGAAATATACAGATAAAAAAAATGAAAAATAAACACATAGACACATAGTCCACATAGAAATACCATCCTATATTTTCTATGTTTCAAGGTGTTTAACAATGAAAAATAAACACATAGACACATAGTCCACATAGAAATACTTTCCTATGTTTTCTATGTTTCAAGATGTTTAATAAAAAATATTTAGCTATGAAAAAAGATCGGTTAGAATCGTTTGTAAATGAGAACAGGCACGAATTTGACAACCTGGAACCCTCGGATCAAACATGGGAGACCATCAGCCAGCGGTTAAACAAACTACCAGCAACACGGGTCAGGAAATTCAGCGTGCTGAAGGTAGCGGTCCTGGTGGCAGTGGTGGCCCTTAGTTCGGCCATCGTATACCAGGGCTTGCTGTCAGAACCCAAACAAGCTGCCAATGCCCTTCAGGTGGATCCTGAGGTGCAGGAAATGATCGAAGCCGAAGCATTTTATGCACAGGAAGTATCAGGAAAGATGGCCGAGATACAGAAATGCTACAAGGTCAATCCTGAACTGAAGTCGGAAATCGAGGGAGACCTGAATGAACTGGAATCGATGTACCGATCGCTTAAAAACGACCTGAAAGACAACATTTCGAACAAGGAAGTCATTGAAGCCATGATTGAGAACAACCGCAACCGGATGAAACTGGTGGATGAGGTGCTGGAACAAATTAAATGTTAATACATGAAAATATAAACACATAGACACATAGGGCACATAGTTTTAAATTCTGTCTATGTGCACTTTGTATCTATGTGTTTAATAATATTAATACATAAAAAAAAACATAGACACATAGGGTACATAGTTTTAAATTCTGTCTATGTGGACTTTGTATCTATGTGTTTAATACTGAAAACAAATGAAAAATAAAAACTGGAAATCAGTCATTGTGTTTCTGATTGCACTGCTGCTGGTAAGTGGTGGGACGGTGAAGGCCCAATTCAGCGAATCACGCGAATTCGTCAGGCGTTTCAGGATTCAGCCAGAAACACGCATTGACATTACCAATAAATACGGCAGGATTGAACTCAACACCTGGAAGAAGGACTCGGTGGTGATCTGGTTCAAGATGGAAATCAATGAGAAGAAGCCGGATAAACTGAAGAAGACTTTGGACAACCTGGACTTTGACATCAGCAACAGTCAGCATTTTCTGGTGGTGAAGACCCAGGTAGATAAATACCGTAGTCAAATCGAAAGCGAGTTGCTCAAATTCAAGGAGACCATGCTTCAAACCAATGGCAGCATCCGCATTGACCTGGTGGTATGGCTGCCCGACAACCGCGAATTAAGGCTTGAGAATAAATTCGGCGACATCATCCTGGGCGATTACAAGGGAGAAACGCAAATCACTTTGAGCAACGGGAAACTGAAAGCAGGTGACTTACCAGGAAGGACCAGCCTGAACCTGAATTTCGCCGATGCCACTATCAGTAGCCTGCCCCTCGCCAGCATTGTGAGCAACTACAGCGATATCATTCTTAAAAATTCAGGCAGCCTCAAGCTTGACAGCAAATCGTCGACCATCGAAATACAAAATTCAGACAAGCTGGAAATTGACTCACGACGCGATAAGTACCGGATCAGGCTGGCCGATCAATTGGAAGCGGCGGGTAATTTCAGTCATTTCATGGTGAACGAACTCAGGGGAAAGGCGAACCTTCGCACAAGCTTTGGGAGCCTGGATGTGGAAAAGATCTTAAATTCGTTCAGCAGCATTTACATTGAATCGCGTTCCACCGATGTGAGTCTGTATTTCAATCCTGAAGCCAAATTCAACTATGAGATCACCGAATCCAAGACAGATTTGCACCTGGACAGGGAAATGAAAGAGGAAGACAAGGAAGTGCTCGATTCAAAGGAAAACAAAATCCGCCATACGGGTTATTTCGGAAAGAAAATGAAGGAAGAACAGCTGATCATCAATGCGGTAGGGGGAGAAATTAATGTGATATCGGAGTAAAAGCATGGAGGTTGGAGCTGGAAATATGAAATAAATGCTTAATTTTAATAGCCTGAAAAGTAACAAAGAGACAAAGTCACAAAGAGACAAAGAGACAAAGCAACAGAGTAACAAAGCAAAAAGGCTTAAATGAACAATTTCTGTGTCATATTTTAGAAGCAACAATCCCTAAAATGGAGTAAAATGCTTTGGTACTTTGTCACTTTGGTACTATGTCACTTTGGTACTTTGGTACTTAGTGACTCTGTTACTTTTTTACTCTTTTTTCCCACAGCTTGCAACCATCAAAAGAAAATCATGTCTATAGAAATTGAAAACTAAAACAGCGCAAGCATTCTGAATCAAAACAAGTGTCAACAGTCAACTTTCAAAGTCATGAAAACAAATCAATTTCTTATCCTTTTCATTTTCATCCTGCTTTTAGGACTTAACTCCTGTGTTGATGAAGTTTTCCTGGAGGGCAACAATGATCCCCAGACAGAAATCAGGAAAGCTTCGGGATTCGAAGAAATAGCCTCCAGCGGCGATTTCATGGTAAGGGTTCAATCGGGTGATCACTATTCGGTGGAGGTAAGGGCAGAATCGAACCTGCTTTCTTACATCGAAACGGATGTGGTTGGGAATACACTAAAAATAAGGACGCGCGGGGTGCATAACCTGGTAGAGAATTACCCGATGGAGGTATTTATCACCACCCCAACCTTGAAGGGCCTATCCTTAAGCGGATCGGGGAAGATCAAAACCGACCGATTTATCAGCGATGAGTTCCAGGTCGCACTTTCCGGGTCGGGTGATATTGACACAAAAGTCACTGCGGATCGAATGAAAGTCAATGTGACTGGTTCAGGTTCTATTATTCTTGAAGGTGATGCATCGGCCGGCGAATTCGTGATCAGTGGTTCAGGGACCATCAGATCCTACGATTTTGAACAGCTCATTTGTGAGGCAGTGATCTCCGGATCAGGCAACATGTATGTCAATACCAGCGAGCGCATTGATGCCCGGATTTCAGGGAGCGGAACGGTCTTCTATATCAATTACCCGGTTGTTCATACCAGCATTTCAGGGTCAGGCAGAGTAGTCAATGACAATTAACTGGAAGTTAAAAAGTTTAAAGTTTAAAGTTAATTGAACAGCCGTCCTGGGCTATTCAGGCTGCGAATCTGGTCAACCATCTACTATCAATCGTGAAATCTATTCTTGAAATTAATATTTGCAAAAAAAACGAATCAACAATGAAACACATCATTATCTCTGGCATTCTATTATGCTTCGCCCTGAAAGGGTTTACACAAAGTGCGGAAAAAGCAGTTGGTATACGCGGTGGACTTTCTTCCGGTTTTGAATACCGTGTATTCTCAGGGGACCAGAGTTCTTATAAAGTTCTGTTATCCACCCGTCGTCATGGTTTGCAGCTCACGGGTCTGAAAGAATTCCATGTACCCGATGTATTCGATATCGGTGAAGAATTATCATTTGTTTATGGGGTAGGCGCCCATGTAGGATACGAATCATGGCACAAGGATAATTATTACAGCTACTATCCATACACCATGTACAGAGAACGGATAACAGGCCCTATTGCCGGACTGGACGCCCTGGCTGCACTTGAATACACGATTCCGGCCATTCCCCTTGTAGCTGGTATTGAAGTGAAACCCTACTTTAACCTTTTCGGAGAGAATTTCTTTCAGCTTCAACCCTTTGATTTTGCCTTTACTTTGAAGTATACCTTTTAGAAAGTTAAAAGTATTTAAATTGAACTAAAGTATTTAAAGTGAACTAAAGGGCTTAGAGTATTTAGAGTTAAAAGCAACAGGTTCAAGGCCTAAAGCCCACGGGATACTTCAAGCCCCTAGGCTTTGGAACTTGTTTCAGATGAAAGGAATACCACCACTTTTCTTCTCTTTTATCGATTAAATTCCGTAAATTTATATCTCTATCCTAGAGAGACTCATTTTCTGTAATATTTAATCATCATCAAAAGTAAGGAGAAACAATTATGGAAGATTTTAAAAAAACTGTAGAACAGTACATGGATGCCATTACCCGTTGCGACTTCAGTAAAATGCGGCATATGATGCACCAGGAGTATTCCTATACCGGCAGTGACGCCCAAAGGCTGAACGGTCCCGACAAAGGCATTTCAGTTGCTGAGCTTTATACCAAGGCGTTCCCGGACTTGAATTTTGAAATCAAGAACATGTATGCTTCCGGTGGCATCATCGTCACTGAGTTCATCGCCCATGGCACACACAGAGGCGAACTGATGGGCATATCGCCTACAAACCGCAAAGTGGCAGTTCCTGTGTGTAACATCACTGAAATCCGTGATGGTAAAATCTATGCCGAACATGAATACTTCGACAATGCATTCCTGATGCATCAACTCGGGGTTGAAGTGGGACATGAACATGCCTAAAGGCACATAAGGCCACATCGATGAGAAACATAGATCAAAGAGTGGCTTAATTCAGGGCGATTCACCTGGCATTCGAGCTCATGACTGTCAGGTGAATCGTCCACTTTTCATTGTTCAAAGCATATCTTGAAATTAGGATTCAGATCATGCCGAATGAGAGCTTTGCGTAATCCAGAAGCGACCTATTACGTGTTCACGACAAACTTATTATTCCCTTAAAAAACTATCCTACTGACTGATCCCATTCCTACAGGCGGTGGCGGATCGGATGATTTCAAAACCGACCGATAAACTCATTGGGACAGGTAACAATTACTTTTTTATCTACCCAAATATCCATACTTTTGCGCCTCAATAAAACCATCCCATGAAGAACAAATCATGGCTTCCTGTAGGGGCAGCTATTTTGTCGATGATATTCTGGAGCTTTTCATTTGTCTGGATTAAGATTGTATATGAAGCCTATGGCCCATTGACAACGATTTTATTTAGGCTAATCATTTCCTCCGGCTTAATGTTGATCTTTACATCGCTGGCAAAGAAGCTGCAAAGGATACGCCCCGGAGACCTGAAGTTTTTCCTGTTACTGGCCTTCTTTGAGCCTTTTCTTTATTTTATGGGAGAAAGTTACGGTCTGTTATATGTTTCCTCTACCGTGGCTGCAGTGATCGTTGCAACTATTCCACTGTTTGCCCCAGTTGCTGCCTGGTATTTTTACAAGGAAAAACTCAGCCGGACCAATCTCTACGGATTGGTGATCACCTTTTTTGGGGTGAGCCTGGTGGTATTGGATACTTCATTCAATTTTAACGCCTCGCCCCTTGGTATTTCCCTTGAATTCCTGGCCGTTTCAGGGGCCATTGGGTATGCCAGCGTTTTAAAAGGAATTTCGCACCGTTACAATACGTTCACCATCATTACTTATCAAAACCTGATCGGTGCCATTCTTTTCCTGCCCTTCTGGCTGGGATTTGAATTCAGGGATTTTACACAAATTCCTTTTAATGCGAATGCTTTTGGGGCCATCATTAAACTGGCGATCTTTGCTTCAACCTTCGCTTTTCTTTTGTTCACCTATAGTATCAGGAACATGGGAATCAACAGATCTAATATTTTCATCAATGTAATACCGGTATTTGTGGCTGTTTTTGCCTACCTGATTTTAGGTGATGAATTGAATTTTCATCAAATGGTTGGAATTGCCATCGTCATCTCCGGACTGTTTTTAGCTCAAATTAACTGGAAACGCAAAAAGAATGTATCCAATCCCATATATCAAGCCTGAGAAACTAAGAGAACTGACTGCCAGCCGCAAGCAGGAATTTACCGCGCTCTTCAAAAGGTTAAAGGCCAAAAAGCCCAAAAACCTGGATGATGTGTTTCATGAACTTCACCAGGAAGCCTTTGAGCAGTTTGATTGCCTTACTTGTGCGAATTGCTGTTCAGGTATCAGCCCCATGATTACGGAGAAAGACATTGAAAGGCTGGCAAAGAACCAGAAAATGAAACCTGTAGATTTTATTGCGCAGTATTTGTACATCGACGAAGACAAGGATTACGTGTTTAAACAAACGCCCTGCCCGTTTCTGATGCCCGATAATTATTGCATGGTCTATGAAGACCGACCCAAAGCATGCCGTGAATATCCGCATACAGACCGCAAACGCATGTACCAAATTTTAAACCTGACCCATAAAAACTGTGAGGTCTGTCCAGTAGTCTATTGCATTACCAGCGAACTGATTAAGAGTTCAAAGTTAAAAGTCTAAGCCTTAAGTTAAAAACATTACATAGAATTAACCCAAGGGCAATAAATGATTGCCAAAATTACCTTAAATTTCTTCTTTTAAAGCATACCCCCAAACAACCAGATAAATAGAGATCAATGGAATTAATAGAACACGTTATCATAGGTGGTGAAGAGTGGTGCGCCTTTCCAGGATTGCATATCCCGGCCATCAAGGCACGGGTTGATTCTGGTGCAAAGACCTCGACGATTCATGCCAGCAACATTCATAAATTCAACCGCAAAGGGGAGAAATGGGTCAGCTTTGAAGTTCATCCCATTCAGGAAAATCGACGAATCGTCATTCGCTGCAAAGCCAGAATCATTGACTACCGAAATATAAAAAGCTCAAGCGGCATTTCCGAAAAAAGATATGTGATCCAATCGGTACTTAAAATTGGCAATTACCAGTGGAACATCGAATTAACACTGGCCAACCGCGACTCCATGGGATTCCGTATGTTACTGGGCCGGGAGGCGATGGAAAATCGTGTTTTTGTCGATCCTGCCAACAGTTTCCTGCTGGGCGATTATACGGCTGAAAAGATCAGTGAACTGTATCAGCATGTCAAAGATATCCGCAGCGGATTGCGCATTGGAGTTCTGGCCAGTAATCCTGACCTGTACAGCAACAAGCGGATCATTGAAGCCGGGGAAGAACGCGGCCATGAAATGATTTTCCTGAATGTTCAGCAATGTTATATGAAGCTCGATGCCCCCAATCCCGAGGTGCGTTACCGCGGAGGCAGGAGCCTGAACAACCTGGATGTGGTCATTCCACGCTTAAGGCCCAATCTAACCTTTTACGGCTGTGCATTGATACGGCAATTTGATTCATTGGGTATCTTCTGCGCCAATTCATGGGAAGCTATCAGCCGCTCGCGCGATAAGCTCTTTGCCTCCCAGTTATTCTCTCAAAACGGGATTCAGATTCCCATCACCGGTTTTGCCAAATCGACCCTGGATACCAGTGATTTGATCAACATGGTCAACGGGGCCCCGCTGATCATTAAGCTGCTTGAAGGGACACAAGGAAAAGGAGTCGTCCTGGCTGAAAACGCCAAGGCCGCAGAGAGCGTGATCAATGCATTTAAAAGCCTCAATGCCAACATACTGGTACAGGAATTCATCAAGGAAGCTGCAGGCAAAGACATTCGTTGTTTTGTGATTGACGGGAAAGTGGTTGCTTCCATACAACGGGAAGCTGCAAAGGGTGAATTCAGGTCCAATTTACACCAGGGAGGGACAGCCAGTTTAATAAAGATAACACATGAAGAAAAGAAGCTGGCAGTAAAAGCAGCCAAGGTACTGGGCTTGCAGATTGCCGGTGTTGATATTATCCGATCCAATAAAGGCCCCCTGGTGCTTGAAGTGAACTCTTCACCAGGGCTCGAAGGCATTGAACTGGCAACCGGGAAAGACATCGCTGGCATGATGATTTCAGCGATTGAAAAGCAGATGGGATGGCAGAATGAGGCTGAAGTAAAAAAATCGATGGAAATGGAGGGAATGTGAGAAAATGAGAAGATGAGAAGATGAGAAAGTGAGAAAGTGAGAGTGAGAGTGATCAGACAGGACTGGGTTAATTTCTCATCTTCTCATCTTCTCATCTTCTCATTTTCTCACATTCTCATTTTCTCACATTCTCACATTCTCATCTTCTCATCTTCTCCTTTAAACTAAAGTTAATAAATTGGCAATCTCTGCCGGGCACCTTAGGTGGTTCAAAAGCGATTATTTACATTTGGGAAAAATTCAAAAAACTATTAAAACCAATTGATAATGAGAAAAAAGATTGTTGCCGGAAACTGGAAATGTAACACCACCGTTCAAGAAGGTGTTGAACTTGCCAAAGCAGTCAATGAATTAGTTGCCCAATCAGGTGTAAAAGATGTAGTGGTAGTTCTTGGAACTCCTTTCACACACCTTACAAGTGTAGTTGCTGCTGTTGACAAGTCCATCGTTGGAGTTGCCGCCCAGAACTGCGCTGCTGAAGCCAAAGGTGCATTCACAGGTGAAGTTTCGGCTGCCATGGTTAAATCAACCGGTGCAGAATTTGTGATCTTGGGTCATTCTGAACGCCGCGAATATTATGGCGAAACAAGTGCTACCTTGAACAAGAAAGTGGCTCTTGCTTTGGCAAACAACTTAACTCCAATCTATTGCTGCGGAGAAGCATTACCTGTTCGTGAAGCCAATACCCAAAACGATTACGTAAAAACACAACTGGTAGAAACTGTTTTCAACCTGAGTGCTGAGGACTTTTCAAAGATTGCCATCGCCTATGAACCCATCTGGGCCATTGGTACCGGTGTTACTGCTTCCACGGAACAAGCACAGGAAATGTTGGCTTTCATCCGCAGTTTGATTGCTGAAAAATTCGGCAAAGTGGTTGCTGAAGAAACTTCAATCCTGTATGGTGGTAGCTGCAATGCAAAAAATGCCCCTGAATTGTTTTCTCAACCTGACATTGATGGCGGTTTGATTGGTGGTGCTTCATTGAAAGCTGAAGACTTCCTGGGAATAATCACTGCATACTAAAAGGGAGAAGGAAAAGGGAGACCGGAGACGAAAGTCAAGGGACGAAAGTCAATGGACAAAAGTATACCGTTTTTTTACCCAATTTAAAATACAAAGGCCATCCGGTGTAGGATGGTCTTTCTTTTAGCTACATTTGGGGCAGAGATTGATGGTTGGATTGTTGAATGGTTAGATGGTTGAATGGCCTTGGATTGACCATTCAACCATCTAACCATTCAACAATCTAACCATCAACTTGAAACTTTTAATTTCGAACTTGAAACTTTTTCTATGAATTATACAAAAATCAGCTTTAAACTCCTTCCCGACAGTGAAGAGAACCGGGAAATACTGGTGGCTGTTCTTTCTGATCTGGCTTTTGAGAGCTTTGATGAAACTGAAGACCAGGTAGAGGGATTTGTCCCGGGGGAATCGTTCAACGTTGATGAAATGAATGAAATCACCTCCACCCTACCCTTTTCTGTTGAAACACAACAGGAAATGATTCCTGACCAGAACTGGAACGAAGTGTGGGAGAAAAACTATTTCAAGCCCCTGTTGATTGGTGGCCGTTGCCTTGTAAGGGCACCTTTTCATACCGATTACGAACATGCTGAGTTTGAACTGGTCATTGAACCTAAAATGGCTTTTGGTACCGGGAACCACGAAACCACTACCCTGATGGCCGAACAAATCCTTGAGATGGATCTGAGGGGCAAAACCGTCCTGGATATGGGTTGCGGTACCGGAATTCTGGGTATGCTGGCCTCGCTCAAAGTAGCAAAAAGTGTCACTGCCATCGACATTGATACCTGGTCCTTTGAAAGCACTGTTGAAAATGCACGATTAAACAATATTTCCAACATGGAAGCTAAGCTCGGGGATGCCAGCCTGCTGGGATCTGAAACTTATGAGGTCATTTTTGCCAACATCCATAAAAATGTAATCATCACTGATCTCCCTGTCTATGATAAAGTATTGGAACCAGGCAGCCAGCTTTATTTAAGTGGTTTCTACACGCACGACATGGCCGATGTAAAGCAAAAAGCCGAATCATTGGGCCTTCTTGAAACGGGATTTCATGAAAAAAACAACTGGGTAGTCTATTCGTTCCGCAAACCATGACCATGCCACAAAACAATTATAAATAAGCCCTATGGATCAACTGGTAAGTTACCTGAGCGCTAATTTCGGCAAACCGTTTAGTAAAGAGACCGACCCCG
>DASXUZ010000256.1:0-3019 GCA_036504555.1 Prolixibacteraceae bacterium
TTGTTACCTCCCAGTTGGTTGCCCCTGATCATGTGGATAAACCGCTTCTGGAAAGTTTAATCGCACAGCCGCAGTTTCGCGCTTACCTACTCAAATACAATGGAGTGGGGGTATCTACAATCCTTGTTTTTACTTCCGAAAATTCAACAGGATTATATCTCATTGCCACTGAACAATCAGCCCAAAGACAAGGATTTGCCAGTTTAATGGTTCAGCAGATTTTATGGCAGGAAATCCAAAAGTCAGTTAACCCAATCATATTGCATGCCACTGCAAAAGGAGAAGCCCTTTATTCAAAATTGGGATTCAAGCCTTTTAACCAGTTCTTTTTATATCGATTTTTAAATACGCACCGATGACCAGACAAGAAATATTTGCAAAAATAGAAGCCATAGCCAAAAAGATATTTGGCTCAGGAACCATTATTACGGAAGATACAGCCTCGACCGATATTGAAAAGTGGGACTCGATGAACCATGTAGTTTTGATATCAACCATCGAAAAAGAATTTAACGTTTCGTTCGATATCATGGAAATTATTGGAATTGCCAAGTTTAGTGATTTTATTGATCTTGTTGAAAAAAAGCAAAATTAATGCAGCTAAAAGAAATCAAGGTTTCTGAATTAATTGATTTTGTCTCGAGTGAGCTCTGGCAGCAACTCATTCCCAAACCAATTACAAATCTGAGAGCGGTTTCTCAGTTTCATAATCCAATAGCACAACCCAACGATATTGCCCTGGTGATTGCCTATGAGAATCATCAGCTGATCGGCCTGGTTGGATTGTTGCCTCACCTGATAAATGGGCAGGCAGGTCAAACAGCCTGCTCAAATACCTGCTGGTGGGCAGATCCTGAGAAGGGCAAGCAGCTTGCAATCCCTCTTTTCTTCAAGGCCTTTGCATTGTGCAGCCAACGGATGTTGATGACCGATTGTACACCCCATACCCTGAGCATTCTTGAAAAAACAAATTGGTTTGAATTCCCTAATACTACCCCTGGGATCCGTGGGTTCTTAAAGTTTAACCTCCATGAAATAATCCCGGCGAAATTACCTGCTGCCCGTAAGCTGGAACCATTGCTGAAACTGTCAGACCAGACCCTTAATTCACTTCTTGCGCCTTACCAAAGGGCTGTGCGATCCAGATTCATCAAAAATATCCCAAAAGTGGAATACCTCACTTCACTCAATGAGGAACTGTATACGTTTATTGAAAATCACTCGCTCGATGAATTTATCAGAAGGTCAGGAAAGGAGCTTGAATGGATCGTTCAATTTCCATGGATAATGGCGAAAAATCTTGATCCATCATTACCAGAACTTGAATATCCGTTTTCCTATGCCGTTGGAAACTTTGAGCAATACTTCCTAAAAATCACCTCTTCTGTTCAAACCATAGGACTGTTATTAATTTCAGTAAAGAATGGTCATATGAAAGTCCCCTATGCCTATTTTCAGGATAAGGATGCCAGTGCGATTCTCAGGGTAATTTATCAGCAGGCCATGTTGAAAAACGCAGTAACACTGACTCTTTTTAACCCTCCATTGGCATCCTTGATGGATTCCCGGGCACATCCTTTCCTATTCAGAAAAAAGATCAAACGGCTGATGGCCATTTCAAAACAACTGTCGGGCCAGTACCAAAAATATCCCCGCCTTCAGGATGGCGATGGAGATGTTGTATTTACCTGAATAATACCCAAAAGACCTTCTCATTTTTAGGGACGTTGATTCTTTTCAACTTGACAGCCGATTCATTTGTGGAAAAACCATCCGCCAACTCTGTTCAAACTATAAAGAAAGTTTTGGGAATTCTTGTCTGAAGCACCCAACGAACAATCCAACAAATAGAGCGAATCGCCATCCACTGGCAACAAAGCTCCCATGGCTTCGCGCATTCAAAACTTTTTGGGAGCAGGCTTTATTTTGAAGGATTACCTACCTCCATGGATCTGTATCACGGGTTAAATATTTGACATTTTTGAATTTTAGATCGAGCTAAGTTTGTCATTATCAAAGATATTTCGTAACTTTCATTAAAATAATACGCAAATGGATATAAGCATTTTTAGTCAATTAAACATTTAAAAACAAAAACTATGAAGACAAAAATTTACTTACTGATTACTTTTCTGTTTTTGGTTTTGGCTGTATCTGCTCAGAAATTCAATGTAATGTATGATGGATACTGGACCAATAATACCTGGGTAGATACTTTGAAAACTACTGCCGCTTATGATGCAAATGGCCATGTTACCACACTCACCTCCCAAAGATGGAATTCGCAAACCAACACATGGGATAATGCCGCCATCATTGCCTATGCCTTGAACGGCGATGGCACGATCAGAGAAATGTTGATTCAGGGCTGGTTGGCCGACAACAATACCTGGATGGATTTCTCGAAAACCACATTCACGTATAGTGCTTCAAAAAAGATACTGTCCCAAACGACTCAAATAGGGGGGATCGATTTTGTGAAAATCAGCTATACGTATGATACCAATGATTTGCTTACAAACGAATTGGTGCAGACGGTGTTCCTGGTTCCGACCAATTCGGAACAAACCAACTACACCTATAACGCTGATGGAACTGAAAACACAAACGTGGTACAGTCTTGGAATAATCAATGGGTCAATTCAGTACGGAGCACCAATACCTATAATCCTCCCAAAAAACTGGCTTCAACCCTGAAAGAGATGTGGCAAAATGAGGCTTGGGGAAACGCATCGAAGACCACTCTTACCTACAATGCAAACGATTCAATAGCTGAATCATTGGAGCAAATCTGGGCCAATGAAGCATGGGTCAATTCCTTGAAAGACTCCTATAGTTACAATGCCAATGGGAACCTGGTTCAGGTAATATCCCAGGAATGGAATTCTTCTGGCCAATGGGAAAATACAGCACGTATTACCTATGACTACTCCACAGGAACTAATCATGAATTGGCAGCAATGGCTTTCCTGGCATTTCCCAACCCATTCATAGATCAACTAACCATTGAAGGAAGGTC
>DASXUZ010000257.1:0-5241 GCA_036504555.1 Prolixibacteraceae bacterium
AACAAATTTCTGGTCCTGACCTGCAATCATCAGTTTTTCAGGACTTTTACCTGTACATCTCAAGCCTTCTGCCGCATGACTAAATCGGATACGAATCTTGTCCTTCTCAATATTCATCGACTCATAAGACGGGCTTTTATATTCACCCATACTTTGTTTGTAGGTTTCACTCAAAGCAAAGGCTGCAAGGCGTTTGCCCACATCGAGTTTGTTCTTGGGATGAATGTCCTTTACATTGTCCACCAAATCAGAAATGACCACCATCCCAGTGTTTGGAATCGTTTTGGAAGCTATTTCCTGTTGTTCGCGCAGATACTCAGCTTTGCCATTGGCGCCATAGGTATAAGGGGCAATCTGGACAAAATAGAACGGGAAATCTTTCTTGAAATCGGCTCTCCAGCTTTCGATCAATGTTTTCATCAGCAAGGAATAGATGGGATAATTGCCACAGTTCGATTCACCCTGGTACCAGATCGCTCCGGCAATTCCGTAGGGAATGAAAGGTGCGATCATCGAGTTGTATAAAGTACCTGCAGCCCCTGGCCAGCCGTCGAAATGCTGGGTATATTTTGATTTGTTCAGTTCTGCATTTTTTTCGACCAGGCTTTTCTCCATCCACACTTCAGCAGGAGTTCCGCCCCAGGCTGATACGATAATCCCGATGGGGACATTCAGTTTTTGTTGTAATTCACGGGCAAAGAAGTAAGCCGTAGCGCTTGTTGCACGCATGGATTCAGGTGAACAAACTGACCAGTTGGCGAAACAGTTTTGCTGAGGATATTCAGCGCCTATTTTTTGAACATGAAAAATGCGGATATTTGGATTGGTAGCCTTCGCCGCTTCCTCTTCGCCGTTGATGATCTTCCAGTTGACACTCATTTCCATGTTTGACTGACCGCTGCAAATCCATACTTCTCCCAACATGACATTGTTCAGCTGTACTTTGTCGTTACCCAGAATCTGAATAGAGTAGGGTCCTCCAGCTGCAATGGTCTTAATTGATGTGGTCCATTTCGAGGAATTGTCGGCTTTCACTTTTACCGTATCTTTGTTCCAGCTGGTGACGATTCGGATGGTTTCACCTGGGTCTGACCATCCCCAAATTGGCACCTGTGATTTTTGCTGCAATACCATGTTGTCGGCAAATACAGATGGAAGGATGATCTTTCCATACATATTGATGCTGAAGAAGGAAAGAACGAGTAAAAGTATTAAAGAGCGTTTCATAGTTAGATGATTTTTATAGGTTCTATATTTAAAATTTGAGTCATAAATGATTGTACAAGATAGTCAATATTACTCAAAGTAACAAAGTGACAAAGTAACAAAGTGACAAAGTAACAAAGTGACAAAGTAACAAAGTGACAAAGTAACAAAGTGACAAAGTAACAAAATAACAAAGTAACAGAGTACCTAAGTAACAAAGTAGTAAAGTAGCAAAATGGGTAAACAACTTAGGAACTTAGGTGCTCTGTTGCTTAGGAACTTAGGTGCTCTGTTACTTAGGAACTTAGGTGCTCTGTTGCTTAGGTACCTAGGTGCTCTGTTGCTTAGGAACTTAGGTACTCTGTTGCTTAGATACTTTGTTACGCTATTTTAACTTTTCTTAAGAAATTGAGAATTTATGTTTTGAAACCATCCAGGAAGAATACTTTCGATACAATCTGAATATCTTTGTCCCATCTTTTATAGGACAACAAAAAATAACAACCATTTGATATGTCGGTGACGAATCATCATTCAGCACTAAATAAAGTTACTTTTGCAGGACTCTTAATCACCATTGGAATTGTTTTTGGTGACATCGGAACCAGTCCCTTGTACGTAGTGAAAGCAATTATCTCGGGAGCCGACCAGTTCAATCAGTTATTGGTTTATGGTGCCTTGTCGTGCGTGTTCTGGACACTGACCCTGCAGACGACCCTGAAATATGTGATTATCACTCTCCGGGCTGATAACCATGGGGAAGGCGGTATTTTTGCCTTGTTTGCCCTGATGAAAAAAAAATCGACCTGGGCTGCTGCCCTGGCTATGATTGGCGGAAGTGCCCTTTTGGCTGATGGTGTGATTACCCCTTCCATTACCGTTACCTCCTCCATTGAGGGTTTGCGCTTGATCAATCCTGAAATTCCTGTATTACCGGTGGTTCTGATTATCATTACACTCCTGTTTTTTGTTCAGCAATTTGGTTCTAAATTCATTGGCAATTCATTTGGACCCATCATGGTCATTTGGTTTGGAATGCTCTCGACCCTTGGATTTATTCAAATCACTCATTATCCTGAAATACTGAATGCTTTGAACCCGGTGTATGCCTATGATTTCCTGGCCAATTATCCAAATGGGTTTATACTTTTAGGCGCAGTTTTTCTATGTACCACAGGGGCCGAAGCTTTGTATTCAGACCTGGGGCATTGCGGAATCAAGAATATCCGTGTATCGTGGATCTTTGTCAAAATATCTCTTTTACTGAATTATTTCGGCCAGGGAGCTTGGTTAATGAACCATCCTGCGCCGATCGCTGATTTGAATCCGTTTTATTCAATCATGCCAGCCTGGTTCCTGTTCCCCGGAATCTTGATTTCTACCGCTGCTGCAGTAATTGCCAGCCAGGCCTTGATTACCGGTTCCTATACCTTGATCAGTGAGGCTGTATCGATGAATTTCTGGCCCAAAATTAAAGTCTTGCATCCAACTACCATCAAAGGGCAGGTTTATATCCCCTTTGTCAACTGGCTCTTATGGGTTTCTGTTTGTTTCGTTGTATTGTTCTTTCAGGAATCCTCAAATATGGAAGCAGCTTATGGCTTGTCGATTACCATCACCATGATCATGACATCCTTGCTTTTGATCCATTACCTGTATCAGAAAAACGTCCATCTGGCTTTGTTAGTATTCCTTGCCCTTTTGTTTGGAACCATCGAAACTTCGTTCCTGATTGCCAACCTGCATAAATTTTCCAAAGGGGGATGGTTTTCAATCGCCCTGGCCTGTGCCTTTTTATTGATCATGATTGGTTGGTTTTTTGGCCGACGGATCAAGAACCGGCACATCAGCTTCGTGAATGTAAACAAATACCTGCATTTATTCGATGACCTGAGCAAGGACAATTCAATTACCCGAATTGCCACCAACCTGGTGTACATCATCAAAGCCAACAATTTATACCAAATCGAATCCAAGGTCATGTATTCGATTTTCAACAAACAGCCCAAGCGTGCCGAAACCTATTGGCTGTTGCATGTGAACGTGGTGGATGAACCGGATACCTTTAGTTATGAGGTAACCCAGTTTATTCCCAATACACTGATCAGGGTAGATTTCCATCTGGGATTTAAAGTCGAGCCCCGCATCAATCTTTACTTTAAAGAAGTACTGAAAGACATGGTGGCAAGTGGTGAAATTAAACTGTCGAGTTCCTATGAATCGCTTAAAAAACATCATTTCCCTGCTGACTTCCTGTTTGTGAACCTTGATCGGGTGATGACCCAGGATTATAAACTATCGCCATGGGAAACCATGATCATGGGACTTCATGCCTTTACAAGGGTGTTGAGTATCAATGATGTGAAGGCCCTTGGACTGGATACCAGTTGTGTGATAGAGGAAAAAGTCCCGATCTCGGTTGAACGTCCGCTCAGCAGGAAAATGCAGCGCCTAAATGGGTAAAACCATTCAAAGCTCTAATCCCCTTCTTCAAGATCCTCTTACATCGTGGCTTTCCGGTTCGCGCTATTGACACTTCCTCCTTTTCCGTTGATGATGCTTTTAACTACGCTCTCTTTATTTCCGTTGAGCCAAAAGATGACTTTGTGGGTGATGTTATTTTCTAAAAGTTCTGGCGTTTCAATCGCCTGGTCCACTACCACGGGAGCATTGTAAAAGACGTTGTAGATTCCCACACCCCATGCATGGTGGTTCTTTACATGATCAGCGACCTTATAGGAGGCATATCCAAATGTATCGCCATGTTTCCAAGAATCGACTGTCGGCGGATCGTAAGGCATTTCGCTCTGGTAGAAATAGACCCTGCCATTTTCCCCATTCCACAAGGTCTGATATTCCTGGAAATGTTCGTTGAACAATCCGTAAACGGTCACATTATTTCCATTCACGATCAAGCCATTGGCCGATTTATTTTTATCCCAGCCGACTCCCGCACCATGATCAGCCCTCCAAAGCCACACATGATCAATGCAAACATCGTTGCTGTTGATCACCAGGCAACTTGAAGTCAATCCTTCATGCGGGCCACCAACCCTGAAAAATACATCGTACAGGAAGGTGGGCTTTGCTTCGTGGCTCTTCTTTGATCCTGGTTCTCCGATCTGCATCAATGTGATGGAAGGTAGCACATTGGCATCAAGCAGCAAACCTGCAACGGTTATGTTATTAACATCAGAGACTTCCATTACCCTGTTCCCTTTGGTTGGCTCAAGAGAGGGCATTCCAATTCCAAAGACAATTGTTCCGGGGTGAGTCACTTTCAGGCTTTCATCGAGTGAATAGATACCGGGGGTGAAAAGAATATGCTTTCCTTTTTTTAAGGCCTTGTTGATCGATTGGGCATTGTCAGCAGAAGCTTTTGCTACATAGAAATCAGTCATTGGAACCGTCATTTCAATTCCTTTGGGATCATCCCAATTGGTTCCTGTGGAGTTCTTTTTCAAAGCTGGTATTTTTAAACTCCACTGATCGTGTTCAAATACCAAATATGGCTTTTCCCGAACCAATGGGGTTTGCGGGATCGTGGTAAAAGGCTTGGTGGGCCAGTTTTCTGCAGGGGCATTGGGAACGCCCACAAACATCATGTTCCACACCCCGCCATTCCACTTTTTCCAGTCCGTATTTCTTGAAAACCATTGCTGCTGCGGCCCTGAAATCACGGTGCCGTCTATTTTCGAATCTGCCAGAAAACCTCCGCTGGCATAGCCGTTGTCGTGTAGCTTCAGATTCCCTTTCACATGGATCCTCCGCAAAGGAGCAGCCTGCGATACCGCCCAGGTATTGGTTGAATCGGCTGAGGGGATGATAGTCAGGTTCTCTGCCGCGCGCCAGAAATTGGTCAATACATTTCCCCCACGGGTAGAGTTGGAGCGCACTGCTCCTGTAATGATCACCTCTTCGGGTGAATTTCCCAAGCCAATCACATGCATGTAATAGCCTACCCTAACATCCAGGTTGTAAGTGCCGGGTTTAAATAGCAAGGCATACCGGTTTTTTGAAAATTCACTTTTACGG
>DASXUZ010000258.1:0-5220 GCA_036504555.1 Prolixibacteraceae bacterium
ACACATAGACACATAGGACACATAGTTTATCCCCGGGCCTCTGTTTCAATTCCTGTTTTTTTTAAACACATAGACACATAGGACACATAGTTTATCCCCTGTACTCTGTTTCAATTCCTGTTTTTTTTAAACACATAGACACATAGGACACATAGTTTATCCCCGGGCCTCGGGAGAAATAGTAAATCGTCAATCGTCTAATTGTAAATATTATAAATGTGTATCTGTTTGACTCTTCACATTACAAAAAACGTCCACCTTAATTCAGATGAACGTCTTTGGTTCAATTTTTCAAATCAATCAAAGTTTCAGGTATTTTTCGGTAATATTCAAAAGATCCTTCGATTTGATGGGTTTGGCTAAATAATCATCGCAGCCTGCATCCAATGCCTTTTCCCGGTCGTCCGACATGGCGAAAGCCGTTTGAGCAATTACCGGAAGAGCCGGATATTTTTTCTTCAGTATCTGAGTGGCTTCATATCCATTCATTTCAGGCATCTGCAAGTCCATCAGAACCAGGTCCATCGTCTGTTCCTTTTCGCAAATATCAAGGACTTCCTTGCCATTTTTGGCCCAAAAAACGTTGGCATTCAGTTTGCTTAAAACAGCTTTTAAGTATAGAAAATTTGATTCTACATCCTCTGCAATGAGTATATTGGGATTCCTCTTTTCGTCCATTCTGAATGATTTTGTAATTGATATTTGAACCTATCAAATATATTGAAACATTCTGTGAATAACTATACTTTGTAAAACTATTTCAAACTGGCTGATTGTGACGAAAATCAGCAGATTGGGACAGCGTATTCAAACAAGCTGATTGATGTACCCCCAGAGCCCTAACCTTAGCCCCGAGTACTCGGATTGGCGTTAACTTTTTAAACACATAGACACATAGGACACATAGTTAATCCCGAGGCCGCGGGACTATGTTTTCTATGTGTCTATGTGTTTGTTTTTCATTTGCTTATAAGACAGATGGGACAAAGTTAACGCCTATCCTAGTCCTCGGGGCTAAGGTTTGCCGGAATCATGAAATGACGCTCTGAATTTTCGGATACTCACCCTAAAAATTCCAAAATTTCGAACTTCCTTGTTTGACAAACAAATTCAATATAAATTCAATCAAATCGCTGAAAGCATTGCAGGGTTCAGTTTATTTTATATAAGTTTGACACACCCCCGCATTATTCATATTTACAGGATGTAATTATTTACCCCAAAATAAAGAATCATGACTTCACAAAGTTCACCTGCAAAGCTGACTGCGATCATCGTTGATGATGAGCTTTACGGAAGAGAGAACCTCAAAGTGATCCTGGAAAATTACTGTCAGGAGGTCGAAATTCTGGGATGTGCTGAGAGTGTGTTGACTGCCAAACAACTGGTAGAAACACATCATCCGGAGGTGGTATTTCTGGATATCAATATGCCGGTGCTCGATGGATTTGATTTTCTGGAAGCCTATGATGAACGCGATTTTATGGTTGTATTCGTAAGTGCTCATCGCGAGTTTGGTATCAATGCCGTAAAAGTTGCCGCTGCTGATTATCTGCTTAAACCGATCAGTATCAAAGAGCTGAAGCAAACAGTTAAAAATCTGTTGGTCCTGAAAAGTAAGAAGGTAAAAGCTGAACCCGTCCAAGCCTCCGATAAGATCGTGCTTCCTGCATCTCATGGGTTTGATGTGCTGATCTTTGATGATTTAATCCGGCTTGAGGCCGAAGGATGTTATACCAAAGTAATCATTAAAGACGGAAAGAATAAGATCATTTCCCGCACATTGAAAGATTTTGAGGAAACGCTGCCGAAAGAACTGTTTTTCAGAATCCACAAATCGCATCTGATCAATTTGAAGTATATCAAAGAATATTCAAACATCAGCGGCAACTTTGTCACCATGACTGATGGAAGCAAAGTGGAGATATCACGACGCAAAGCACCTGAATTTATTCAGAAAATAAGAGCAACCCTGAATGCGCTTTAAATGATGCATCAATCAATTTTAGTACTCATCCTGTTCAGTTTTCTGCAGGCTGTTCAGGTTTCTGGCCAGACTCCTTCCTATTATCATTACACCTCATCCGACGGTCTCGCTTCATCGACTGTTTATCAGATCATTCAGGATCGAAACGGCTTTGTCTGGTTTGCCACCATCAATGGCATGAGCCGCTTTGATGGAAAAACCTTTACCACCTTCAGAACCGCGGATGGTCTTCATTCCAATTCGATCATATCACTTGCCGAAGGTAGAAATGGAGAACTGTATATTGGCAATTATGAAAAGGGAATCAACGTATTAAGAAATGGGCACATCGAAAACTATTGCAATGAAATTCAGGGGAAAAACTTTGCCCTCTCCTATTTACTGCTCGTCCCTGATGGAAATGACGGCCAAAAATTGTATGCCTATCGTAGTTGGGGGACTGTCAGTTCAATCCAGGAGAAAAAAACTGGTGCACTGATTACAAACCAGGTAAGTACCCATCCTGTATTTATCAATCAGTTGCGATTATTGCCCAACAATGAAATAGTAGCATTAAGCCCCCATGGATTATACACGTTCAAAAATGATCAATTGATCAAACTGCCCATTGCGGGACTACCCGATACCGATATGTATTGTCTCACTCAAGCCACTGATGGAACTTACCTGATCGGCTCAAAGGGGATGATCTACCAGGTACATAACAAGACGGTGGTCCGCCGGTATCCTGTCAATTTACCGGAAGGGAAAAATGATGTCAATGCCATCCTGCGTGACAGGAATAACAACCTGTGGTTTTCGATTATGAACAGGGGGTTTTTCTACCTGGCCAATGGTTCTGATCAGATCATTGATATGGGAGTCAAAATGGGTTTACAGAATACCCTGGTCAATAATTACCTGGAAGATTCGGAGGGAAATATCTGGCTCAGTACTTACGGCAAAGGCGTTTATTGTCTCAATCATTTATATCTGAGAAGCTATACTGAAAATGACGGGATGTCGAGCAACAATGTGTATTCGATCATCGGCGACCCATCCGGTCATTTGGTCATTGGAACCTTTAACGGCATCAATATCTTCAATCACGAACGGTTCGATTGTCTGAAAGGCAGTTCAGATAAGACCCTGACCGAATATATCTTCCGGATTCAGCACATTGATACTGATTTCTATGTCTGCGGATCGTTTGGCGGAAGTGAAATCAAAAACAGGGTCTACAAGGGGATGCGATTCCATTTGATCGACCGAACTTCTTTTTGTAGGACCAGCACCCGCCATTTCCTCTTTGGCACAGGGGTCAATTCGATCAGGGTACAAAGTGATTTCGGCCATGCAAAGAACCAGGCAGCGCTGTATTTTATTTTTGGCACTACTCCGTGCATCAACCGAATCAATGATATTTTCGAAGACACCCGGAAAAATGTCTGGCTGGCAACAGGTTTGGGCTTGTGCAAATTAAGCAATCTGAACGGTCCAATCACGCAATGGAAGAAAACTTTTTTCCCTTCCGATCCGGTTCTGAATGCAAAAATAAACGTCCTGATACAGGATGAGGACCTGGTATGGGCTGCGGGCGAAAAGGGGATTGCCTGCTATCAGCTTCAGACTGATTCGGTTACCAGTTATACCCATTTCGAGGGACATGATTTATCGGCTGCAACGTCGATTGTAACCGACAACAAGCATCGGATTTGGATTGGAAACATGAAAGGGCTTTATTTAATGGAGGGGAATTCGATTCAACTGCTCAACAGGCAAACAGGCCTTCCCTCGGATGAGGTGTTCTCACTTTATTTTGACCGGGTGAAAAACCTGCTGTACATCGGTACCAGCAATGGGATTTCAATTCTCGACATCAATGAGTTCGACCAGTCGGTCGTTCCTGAAATTCGTGTAAACATACAGAGCATTCAGGCAGGCGATTCGGTTTATACCAACTTCAACAACCTGGTCATTGAGCCTGAACAAGGCTCAGTGATGATCAGGCTGAAGGCCATCAGCTATTCATCGCCAGGTTCAATCACTTATCAGTACAGGCTGAAGGACGAATGGAAGGAAACGGATCATGACTTTCTGGATTTGGCTTCCCTGAAGAATGGGAAATATGAATTGGAGATCAGGGCCAAATCACAGCAAACAGAGTGGGGTCCAACTTATTCACTATCCTTTCATGTACTGCCCCGGTTCGTTGAATCCATCTGGTTTTACCTTTTGATACTCTCCATTTTTGGCTTTTTATCCTTCTTCATGATCAGTTGGCGCTTGAAATCAAAGAATAAAAAGATCCGAAAGGAATTGGAATTAACCGAAAGGATCAATGAGCTGAGGCATCAGGCCCTATCGGCCATGATGAATCCTCATTTTATTTTCAATTCCCTCAATTCGGTACAATACCTCATTAATAGCCAGCAAAATGAAGAGGCCATTGATTATATCGCCATGATGGCGCAATTGATGAGGAAGAACCTCGATACGGCGGGCAATGGATTTATTCTGTTGTCCGATGAAATTGTGCGTTTGAGATTGTACCTCAATCTTGAAAAGCTAAGGTTCCAGGAGAGTTTTTCCTATGAGATCATTACAGGCACAGGCATTGAAATTGATTCAATCATGATCCCCAATATGATCATCCAGCCTTTTGTGGAAAATACGCTTTGGCATGGATTAAGGAATACAGGTAAAAAAGGGCTGGTGAAGATCTTGTTTTCATTTGAAGAAATAGATGTCGATTCAAAACTAAGCAAATCGTTGATTATCAAGATCACCGACAATGGCATCGGCATCAATGAAGCAAAAAAATACAAGAAAGAGGATCACATTTCAAAGGGGATCCAGATCATTGAGGAACGGCTTAAACTACTGAGCGCCAAAATGATGCTTCCTCAGCCTATTCTGTTGGAAGATCTCAGTTGCCGTGATGTTAATTCACATGGCACAGAAGTCATTATTTCCCTTCCCCCCCAACTCTATAAAATGATTCCTTCCAAAAAGTCATAGCCTTGTGCCTCAGCTTATGGGTCGTTTCTCCCTTGAACAATTTAACTTCAGAGCCTCATCCCGTCCCGATTGAGGTTCTTGAAGATTAGATCGACACCTCCACTGAGACAGGATATTACCTTCTATTTTTTATTCTTAGACCCGTAAATTCAATCTCCTTTCCTGCTGTCAGCTTCGTACTAGCCTGCTACCAAAGAGGGAGTTTCTGTATGGTAACTGTAATCTAACTGTAA
>DASXUZ010000259.1:0-55496 GCA_036504555.1 Prolixibacteraceae bacterium
CTGGTTGTAATCTGCAATGGCCTTTGAATAATCCTTCAGTTCAAGATAAGCCAATCCGCGGTGCATATAAGCTTCCGGATAATAGGGTTTGATGTCGATGGCCATGTTGTAATCCTGGATGGCTCCCCTGAAATCATCGAGCTGATGCTTGGCTACTCCCCTGAAGTAATAGGGCTCAGGCAAATGTGGCTTGAATTTAATGACAATGTTAAAGTTCTCAATTGCACCGACATAATTGCCGATCTGAATACGCGTTTCGCCCACCCGAATGTACTGATTGATGTTCAACTGGCTGTAAGTCAGATTGGACACAAGAATCAATAGAAGAAAGATTAGTTTTTTCATGTGGGTGTAAATTTATACATAGCAAAATTAGTAATTTAGCCCGATAGACAGGCTTTTGAACTTTTTAATTATTTTTTGATATCATTAACAAAAGGGCAAACATTCCGCCCAATCGCTTGCTCATTTCTTTCAGTTACATCGTTACCAAAGGTCATGAAGATAATACAAAATTGGGAATCCTGCAATAGCTATATGATCTTTGATGCCTTGAAAGGGGCGAACACATAGGTTCGCCAATACGGAGAAGGGGCAGACACATAGGTTCGCCCGTACGGAGCCAATATTGTTGAAAAGTCCTCATTATACCCTATATTTGGGAATTAAAATATCAATATGTGTGAACGATGCAACTGGGGTAATACAAACCCTTTGATGATTAAATATCACGATGAAGAATGGGGTGTGCCATTACATGAGGACCAGAAACTATTTGAGTTTTTGATCTTGGAAGGCATGCAGGCTGGTTTAAGTTGGTCAACTATTTTAAATAAAAGGGAAGCATTCAGAGCGGCATTTGATCAATTTAATCCTCCAGTAGTTGCTGCATACGATGACCAAAAGGTGAGTGAATTAATGAACAATGCCGGAATTGTCAGGAACAGGCTCAAAATTAGTGCCTGCATCAACAATGCGCAAAGGTTTATGGAAGTCCAGGCAGCCTATGGCTCTTTTGATAGCTATATCTGGAAATTCGTAGATGACCAGCCCATTGTAAATACCTGGAACTCCCTGAAAGAAATACCGGCAAAAACAGCCTTGTCGGATGCCATTTCAAAAGACTTGAAAAAGAAGGGCTTCAAGTTTATAGGATCAACGATCATTTATGCCCACCTTCAGGCAACTGGTGTTGTCAATGATCACATCAGTTCCTGTTTCAGATATCAGGAAATATTAAAGGCTTATTAAATGCTAGGCATTGCCTTTTTTAAACAAGAAGGGCAAGGTCTGTACGATAATCCAGATATCATTCCAGAAAGAATTCCGGTGCCTTGCTACCTGAAAATATTTATTTTGAAGGCTGCTCCGTTGGTCATGCGTCATGGATCTTAATCTTCTGCGGCTCACGACTTTCCAGATCCCGGTAATTCCAGCAGGACTATGCAAACGGTCGATCCAGTCAGCGGTTGTTAAAAGTTCGGCTTCATAAATGGGAAGCGGCCTGTTGCCTACCATCGAAAGATCGCCCTTCAACACATTGAACAACTGGGGCAATTCATCAATGTTCAGTTTTCGCATGAGGTATCCCACTTTTGTGATTCGTGAATCACCATTGGCGGATAAACTCTTTCCACCTGCCTGGTTCAAGGAATGGATGTTGGGATTGGTTTTTTCAGCCTGGCTTGCCGATGTTTCCTTTTGGTATTCATTCAAATGCGCCAATTCTTTCAATCGTTGATCCGAATGGGGATACATGGACCGCAACTTGTAAAAGTCGAAAACCTTGAACCCTGCGCCTACTCTTTTCGATTTATAAAAGATGTTTCCCTTGGTTTCAATCCGCAGGGCAATGGCAAAAATCAGCAGGATGGGAGACGTAATCAACAGGCAGATGGAAGCTGTCAGAAGGTCGAACGTGCGTTTCAGAAAAGTAAACCGATAGGGTTTAAACCCATTGATTTCAGATATCGGGGCATTGCCTGGCAGGTGTTTTTCTTGCCGTAAGGCCAATATTCTCTGTATCAGTTTGTCTGCATCAATTGGTTTGAAAAGGACCTCATCAATTCTCTTCTCCGATGCTTTAGAGATAGTATCTTGGTTTTTATCCTCGTCCAGTAAAATGAACGGGATTCTTTTACCTGTATCGAATTGATTGACCCAAAAGTCATAAAATTCAAACCCATTGTCCAGTGGAAGTTTTCTTTCACAGATCAGAGCATCAGGCCATCCGTTTTGGGTAATCCATTGACTGACAGAGAAGGGGGTATCCAAGGTTTCAATCTCAATCCGATAGTTTTCATAAACCATGGGTGAACTGAATTCCGGGTCAGCGGCGATGTGCAGGATTTTTAGCTTTTCCTTATTATCTTTGTCCATAAGATTTGATTTAAGGTAGAAAGTTAGTATAGTTAACCAAATTTATATAAAATAAACCAAACTTCCCTTGTCTTACAGCTTATCTTTTTACAAGATTGAAAAAAAAAGATTGCATTTGAATGGATCCGGGGTAGGTATAAAAAAGAAAAAAGGATAGATTCTCTAATCTACCCTTTCCCTAAACCTAACTAAACCTAAACTAACTAACTAAACCAATAAAACTAATCAAACCTAACTTATGAAATGTGATAACAATTCTTACATTGTGATTACGATACAAAGATAGGCCGCGGTTGGAGAATAAGTGTTAACTGAACCTTAAATTTGTGTTATAAAACATGTATGTCAAAAATAGTCTGATCTTGGTTTGGCCCGTCAGGGAAAGACCATTTGGTAGGAGATTTGAAAAGGCGTGTGTTTCAAAACCAGCCAATCTAACTTTTAGAAATACGCCAACGCCTGTTGAACTCCTTGCTGTTTAAATTGTTCGGTCAAAAAACAGTGATAAATTATTCATCTTCAGAGGCCGATATGCGGGATTGATTTCGTAAATTGTCATCCCTTTGTGTTGGGGTCGATCGTTCTGCCATTGATCGCGCACAGGGAGATTTGGATGAAACCTTTGGAGTAAATACAAATTGTTTTAAAAAATGCGCTTGCTGATCAGGAGATTGAATTTTCATTTGAAGGAACTGGTTTATCGGAATATAGAAGGAAAAAGAGTTTTGTTTCTATTTGTTTTGACAAACCTGGTGTATGTCTTCATGTTGCAGGTAACCATTCCTCAGGTGTTGAGATTCTCGGGCGGGATGAAAATATTTGATTTAATGCCCATGGGGTACGAGCCTGCCTATGCCGCCACCTTGCTTGAAAAGCTGGGTACAGAGGGCCGTAACGCTTATTTGTACCATCAGATCCCGGTCGATTTAATCTATCCTTTCCTGTTTGGCATTACCTATTGGTTGTTACTGGCCTATTTGCTGAACCGACTGAATCGTTTAAATGCCGAATATTTCTATTTGTGTATACTACCGCTCCTGGCTGGATTATTTGATTATTTCGAAAATTTCGGCATCATTCACCTGTTGGTATCCTATCCCGATCATTCTGTAACAGCCATTCAGCTCACCGCCTTTTTTACCGTCTTTAAAAGCCTGCTTTCCACGATCACTTTTACCATTCTATTGGTGCTGCTGTTAATTGTCGGCTTCAAGAAAATATTCCACCTGAAAAAGTAACCAGCGGCACATCCTCTTCCTGCAAGGATCATTTGAATCTCAGCCTTCAAAATTGTCCAAGCCTTCTTTCTTCTGTAATTCCAAAAAGCGACCGACAGGCCTCCGGTCATAGATCGCGTAGGGTCCCATAGTTGTTATGTGTGTTGCTTATGTGTAGAATAAGTGTAGCTTGTGTGTTCACTAACACAGCACCTACACAGATGCAACACAGAAGCAACACAGAAGCAACACACAAGCTAACTGTCGGGCCTTACCGGATTAAGAGCTCATGCTCATGAAGGATCGGATCTCATTTTTCTCTGGGGTCTTGGTATCTTGTATGTTAGAATTGAAAACAATGGACTCAATACATTGATTTTATGCTGTTTATATAAATAAAAAGCCGTCCCGGGATGATCCTGAGACGGCTTTTATATAGATGGTGAGCTTTCAACGGCAACAGACAGTGCTGTGGTGATTGCTCTTTATTTGTATTTTTCCTGGCGAAGGGCTTTGATCTTATCGTCGGTGAGGTATTCTTCAAAGTCCATGTATTTATCGATGGTTCCGCGTGGAGTCAGGTCAATGACCCGCGAGCAGACGCTCTCAATAAACTCGTGGTCATGGCCTGCCATGAGCACTTGTCCGGGGTATACTTTCATGTTGTTGTTGAAGGCTTGGATCGACTCCATGTCCAAATGGTTGGTCGGATGATCCATGATCACGGTGTTGGGGTGCGCCAACATCATTTTGGCAATCATACAGCGCATTTTTTCGCCTCCTGAGAGTACCTTGGCACTCTTCTGTAAATCATCGCCTGTAAACAACATTTTGCCCAGGTACTGACGCAGGAAGTTTTCACTCGTGTCGGCGGAGTATTTACCCAACCATTCGTAGAGCGTTTCGTTTTTGGTGAAGAACTCCGAGTTGTCGTTGGGCAGATAGGCCGTGGAGATGGTAACACCCCATTCGAAAGTTCCCGTAGTTGCTTCTAATTCTTTGTTCAGTATTTTGAAGAATGCAGTAACGGCGCGGTTTTCCTTGGCCATAAATACCACTTTGTCGCCCCGTTCGATGGTAAATGAAACATCTTTAAACAGCACTTCACCATCCTGGACGTACGACAGGTTTTCAACAGTCAGCACCCGGTCACCCGTGGCACGGTCCTGTTGGAAGATGATCCCCGGATAACGGCGCGTAGAAGGTTCAATTTCTTCAATCTTCAGCTTTTCGATCATCTTTTTACGGCTGGTCGTTTGCTTTGACTTGGCCACATTGGCGCTGAAGCGCTGAATGAATTCCTGTAATTCCTTCTTTTTTTCCTCTGCCTTCTTGTTGGCATTGGCTTGCTGGCGAAGGGCCAGCTGGCTTGATTCGTACCAGAAGGTATAGTTACCGGAGAAGGCACGAACCTTTCCAAAGTCAATATCCACTACATCAGTACAAACATTGTCGAGGAAGTGACGGTCATGCGAAACGACGATCACCGTATTCTGGCAATTGGCAAGGTAATTTTCGAGCCACAGCACGGTTTCAAGGTCAAGGTCATTGGTAGGCTCATCGAGCAGCAGGTTGTCGGGGTTGCCGAACAAAGCCTGGGCAAGCAGTACGCGTACTTTTTCCTTTCCGTTGAGGTCCTTCATCAGGGTATAATGCATTTCTTCCTTGATGCCCAATCCACTGAGAAGGCTGGCAGCATCGCTTTCGGCATTCCACCCATTCATGTTGGCAAAATCGTCTTCCAGTTTAGCGGCCAAAAGTCCGTCTTCTTCAGAGAAATCAGGCTTGGCATACAGGGCATCCTTTTGCTTCATGACCCGAAGCATTTCGGTATGTCCCATCAACACGGTATCGAGCACGGAGTATTCATCAAATGCATTGTGATTCTGGTTCAATACCGACAGGCGTTCACCGGGTCCCATCATGACCGTACCACGGGTTGCTTCCAGATCACCCGAGATGATCCTCAGCATGGTTGATTTCCCGGCACCGTTGGCCCCAATTACACCATAGCAGTTGCCTGGATTGAACTTTAAATTAACATCCGAAAAAAGGGGTTTTTTCCCGAATTGAATTGACAAATTTGAAACCGTAATCATTTGCGTTGTATATTTTCTTGAAATTTAAGGGCTGCAAAGGTAACAATATCTTTGCCTTGAAAGATTATTCTAAGTTAATAAATTCTTAAAGACAATCTAGTCAATTGCTTGGGTGAAGCAAAGAGATCGATCTACTTTGAGCATTTATTTATTTCGATTTAGGCCAGTTGTGTAGGTAGGATGAAATATACTTTCTTTTCGGACTCCTATTTCATTTTACCATGAACCCCTTATTCCTGTATTTCCAATGCCCGTTGCCTGATCACTTCATAGATGAGAAGACTAGAGGCCACGGAAACGTTGAGTGATTCAATTTTTCCAAGGATGGGGATTTTCACATGTTCATCCGCAAGGGCCAGCAGGCGTGGATCAATTCCGGTATCTTCAGAACCCATGATGATGGCCATTGGGCCGGTCAGGTCTGAATTGGTATAAATGGCGGTTGATTTTTCGGTAGCGGCAATCATTTTTAATCCCGACTCTTTGAGGAATGAAATGGTTTCTTTCATGCTCCGGGTGCGGCAAATGGGAACCAGATGCAAGGCCCCTGCTGAAGTCTTAACGGCGTCGGCATTGATTCGGGCTGAACCTTTATCAGGAATGACAATGGCATGAACCCCTGCACACTCGGCAGAGCGCACAATGGCACCGAAATTACGGACATCGGTCACCTGGTCGAGTACCAGTATCAAAGGCGTTAAGCCTTCTTCATAGATGGCTGGAATAATATCTTCAATTCGCTGTAAGGCTACCGGTGATATAAAAGCCAGTACGCCCTGATGGTTTTTGCGTGATATGCGGTTGATCTTTTCGATCGGAACATACTGGAAAGCAATCTGCCGGATGCGGATCAGGTCGAACATTTCTTTGAACAAATCGCCAATCAATCCTTTTTTAATCAGGACTTTATCGATTTCTTTACCGGCCTGAATGGCTTCAATCACGGCACGGATGCCAAAGATCAGATCATCGGCAGGTTTGTTTTCTTTGTTGTTGTACATTTTATAATTATTAATTCCAAGTTCCAAATTCCAAGTTCAAGGTTCCAGGTTGGCGCATTTATCAACCTTGGCGGTTCTATTTCTTGTTTCTTATTCCTTATTTTTTATTTCTTATTTGATATTGGAAATTTTCAATCCCTCAATCTCATTTTCCCAACTTCTCATCTTCTACTTATCCTACCAGGTCTTCTTGCGCATCAGTTCATCCTGTTCTTCGTGCAGGAGTTCCCACTCATACATCTTCTGCTCGAGTTCCCTTTTCATTTGGTCATATTTCCTGAAGATGTCAGGATCAGCTCCATTGGTTTCAGCCAGGGTTTGATCCATCTCTTTAATCCTTTGTTCCAGATTGGCAATCTCCTGTTCGTTCTTTTCAATGCTTTTATCGATACGGCTGATATTCTTGTTAATTTCCTTGCGCTCTTCAAAACTATATTTCTCAGCCTCTTCTATCTTTTGAACCTTTACTTCCTGATTCAAAGATAAATCTTTTCGCTCCAAATCCTTCATCGATTCCATTTTCTTACGCTGAAGGAAATCATAAATCCCACCCAGATGCTGCTTGACCTTTTTGTCCTTGAACTCGTAAACACAACTGACCAATCCTTCCAGGAATTCACGGTCATGTGATACCACGATGACTGTTCCGTCGTAGTCAATGAGTGCCTGCTTGAGGATCTCCTTTGAGCGCATGTCAAGGTGGTTGGTTGGCTCATCGAGCACCAATAGATTCACCGGTTCAAGCATCAGTTTGACCATGGCAAGGCGGGAGCATTCGCCCCCTGACAGTACAGCGACTTTCTTATCCGCATCGTCACCCGAAAACATAAACCCGCCCAGGATACTTCGGATTCTTGTTCTGATTTCGCCTACTGCAATCAGGTCGATGGTTTCAAAGACCGTCAGATTGGGATTCAGCCTTTTGGCCTGATCCTGTGCATAATAGCCTATCTTGACATTGTGCCCGAGTTTTAATTCCCCTTCGTACTCCAATTCATTCATGATGATCCTGGCAAGGGTCGTTTTCCCCTCACCGTTTTTGCCAACGAAGGCTACTTTTTCACCCCGTTCAATAATGATGTCAATCTTATTGAGAACATTCAGGTCCCCGTAATTTTTTGTAAGCTCTTTGGCTTCTGCAACAATGGTTCCCGAACGCAAGGCAGGCGGGAATTTAATCCTCAGTGCCGAGTTGTCTTCATCATCCACTTCAAGGCGCTCAATACGTTCAAGCATTTTGACCCGTGACTGGACCTGTATGGATTTGGTGGCCTGGTAGCGAAAGCGGGCGATGAACTTTTCCGTGTCTTCAATCATTTTTTGCTGATTGACATAGGCTGCCATCTGATTTTCTTTCAGTTCCTTGCGTAAAACAAGGTATCTTGAATAGTTGGATTTGAAATCGTAGGTACGGCCAAGGGTAATCTCAATGGTCCGGTTAGTCACTGCATCCAGGAAAGCCCTGTCATGCGAGACCAGTACCACAGCGCCATTGTAGTTCTTCAGAAAGTCTTCGAGCCATTGGATCGACTCTATATCCAGGTGATTGGTAGGTTCATCGAGCAAGAATACATCGGGACGTTTGAGTAAAATCTTTGCCAGCTCAACGCGCATACGCCAGCCACCGCTGAATTCAGAAGTCTGACGGGTAAAATCTGAACGCAGGAAGCCAAGTCCAATCAAGGTTTGCTCTACTTCTGCTTCAAAATTATTGCCACCCAACATATGGAACCGGTCATTGAATTCAGTCACATGATCCAACAGGCGATGGTATTCGGCTGATTCATAATCAGTACGGGTAGCCAACTGGTGATTGATATCTTCAATGCGCTTTTCAAGGGCCAGGATTTCCTCAAACGAAGTGACTGCCTCCTCGAAAACAGTGCGGCCGTCGGTAATGATCATGTGCTGAGGTAAATACCCGATCCGAACATCCGTTGGAACAGATACTACCCCTTCATTGGGTTGCTGTTGACCCGAAAGGATTTTCAGCAGTGTAGATTTTCCTGCTCCGTTTTTACCCACCAGACCGATGCGGTCTTTGGGACTTACCAGTAATGAAATTCCTTTAAAAAGTTCAAATCCCCCAAAACTAACTACCAATTGATCAACCGAAATCATATCCTAAAAATTGAGGGTGCAAAGATACAACAAACATCGGGAAACTTAAATCTCAAATTTCAGGCCAGAAATTCATGATCCGGGACATGAAAATCAAGGCTTTAAAGGATGATGATAAGCCGGAAAGAATAGAATCCATTTGGCAAATTGTTGTATTACAGGCGATAAATGAGTAAAAGCTTAGTTTTTTACATAGTCATTTCCAAGAAGTTTATTCAGTATTACCTTTTTTCTTTCGATTAAAAACAAACAGGAAGCCTTCAGATTAAGTAAGAAATCATTGGGGCTATTAAACTTGGTTTCATCATATCTTGACATTGAAATTAATTCATTCTTGTCTAATAAAGGACTTAATTCCTTGTAGGAATTGTAAAATGCCTTTTCAATGGTACTGTCATCGAGTGTTTCCAGCATGGAGCCCATGTTGCTTAAATATTGATTGTATAAGTAGGCATCGTTGGCAATTTTAAAATCCAGGGAATCTTCTATCGAGTAGATTAATTTATTGCCAATTTTCGAATGTCGATGATCCCAGCCTTCATGGGGAGGGAATCTGAGAATGTCGTCATAATCCCATGGTATTATATCAAAATGGCCCCTGTTATTGGTTGTTGTCATGAAGAAAAATACTTCATCGGTATAATCTGCATTGCATAAAAAATAATTCATACTCATCCACTTCATGTATTTATTCATATCAAGCTTCTGATTTAACGAATCAAACAGACTTTTGTCATGGCTGACATATAAACTGGCATAAATCGACTTGAACAATTCAATGTGGTCATCATCTGCGGGGGAATGATTTTTACTATTACTCTTAAAATCAAAACCTTTAATGCTATCATTGGGTTTAAAAATATTGTATCTGAAATCCCGGCGTACAATAAAGTCACTTCCTTTTTTTTTCAGGGCGTAATAATCAGGATCTTCAATGAGTAAATAAATTCCTTGCGTCTCTTGATTGATTTTAACCTCTGCATAGGTAAAATAAAGGTCAAAGAGCCCTGTTTCTTTCAACAGGCTATAGGCAATAAACATATGAAAGTAATATGAATCCATCGACAGACTTATTAATCTGAAGTCTTTAATGGCAACCGTGGATTCATTTTGAACAAATGTATATGGTTTTTCTAAACTGACTTTGTAACTTTTCCTTCTGTATTTTAAGGAACTACTACCAACAATCTTAAATTTCTTTAATCCAATTGGGGTGTCGTTGATGGAAATACTGGCCTTGTTAATGGCGAATTTAGAAGTATTATTCTCTTCAATTTTAGCATAATCATCTGATTTCAAAGTGATATCAATTACCTTTTTTGGGGAAGTGCCCGGGGGCAAATGGTCAATAATTTTGCTTTTACTGATAGTCAAAGGATCTATGGTGCAGGCATGTAAAACTTCCGTCCAGTACAGGGGAGTAATTGAATCAGGTCCGATTACTTTAAAGGAGGCAGTGACCTTGCCCTTGAATTGATCAAGATGAAACTGAAAATTGTTATTGTTCCACCATTCGGTGTTGAAATAGCCAACTTCCCTTATCAAGGAATCCTGATAATAAATTTTGAAGGCACAATCGCCATAGGAATAAGGAATCCTGCCCATTTTCCTGCCATTGCTGTAAATCAATCTCTCGCCTTTATAATTTATACATTTGATGGACACATTTGTAGTAATTAGAGGCTTGTCTGTAATAACTTCCAATTGGTGCCTGTCAAATAGTTTGCAGGAAATTCGTCTTGCAAGTATTTGATTGCTATCTAAATAGTATTTAAGTGCCACCGCTGATAAAAAAAATAGAAGCAAGAAGGCAGGTACTATGAATTTCCATATATACTTTCTTGTAGGTAGTTTCATTTTCATCGATGATAGTTTAGGTTGTTATGATTGGTTTTAATTTAAATCTATACATTCATGCTCTATTAACGTGAGTCCGAAATAAGAAACATGTTCTTCAAATGAAAGTCACAAAGCACCAAAGTTCCAAAGTTCCTGAGCATTTCACCCCATTTTAGGGATTATTGCTTCTAAAATAGGACTCAGAAGTTGTTCATTTAAGCCTGTTTTTGCTTTGCTACTTTGTCTCTTTGTTACTTTTTACACTCAATTCCTTGTATCGAACTCAGGTTGTTAATTATCAAGTGCCTTTAAAGAACAATCCAGATTGAAATGATTTGCCTGACTCTCTTATTTTACCGGCTATGTATCGTTTTTTTATCCGTACCATGGCATGAATGTTTATACTAAAGATAAGTATAAAAATCTGATATAGAGCAAAAGCAGACGACTTTTTGTGGGTATATTCAAAAAAAAAGGGCTTGCTGAACCTGGAAAATGACATTTGTTTATTCATCTCCAAAATTCAGCAAACCCTTTTGTAACACAACAACCAATACCAGTTTTTTTCCTTATTTTTTCTGGTCTTGTAATTGAATGACCTGTTTTTCAATGTTCCAGCCTTCAACCAGGATTTCCTTATTTTTGCTTTTCAACAACCGGGAAGGAACGCTGACCGTAAGGGTAATCGATTCACCGGGAGCCAGGGAGCAATAATTGGCTGACCAAAAGCTGGGAAGCACTTCTTCACCCTCACTCTTCAGCTGGGGATGGATGAAAAATGCCATCAACTTCGATGCATTGGTTAGTTTTACGGTCCATTGGGTCTCAGTACTTAATCTTTCTGATTTCAGCACTGTTGCCTGTACCTGTGTCCGGGGCATTGAACTGAGGGCTTTATAATCGTTGTCAGCAGCCAGCCAGTAGACATTGTGCGAAATGACCTTTCCATTGGCATCCTTCAGGTTTAATACCGCAAAGTTCACGTCCTTTGCATCAGCTAGTACCTTCGACAGTGAGAAAGGTTCTTTTACGTCCGTAGCCGATAGGTTGACCTTTGCTTCCTGGTGGAACAGAAGTTTTGAATCCAATCCATATACATCCGCCTGAACAGTCAGGTTGGAATGGGAGTGATAAGTGCGGTTGATGGCAGTCACATTAAAATCGAGCGGATTTAGCTGAACATGGACAGGCTCACAGGCATTCTGCTCAAAATAGTAACCTGCATTTGGTTCCAGGTACCAGTCATAAATCTGCCAGATGACACTCGGAAATGCTGCATTTATTTTCCATAGCATGACCCCGCCGATCTCATTCAGCTTATGCCCTGCAGATTCAAAAATTCCCTGGTATCCCGTTGCATTCATCAGTTGCATCTTATCCGAGAAATCTTCCATCGATGCAGGTTCTCCGTATCTGGCAACCATGGTTTCGTAGTACTTGTCATACCTTCCATTTCCGGTGGCTGCATCGTGATATCCCCAAGTATTATTTAATGGAAATGGCAAAGTGGAATCCCATACCAGGTTGGGAATGATCTTTTTCAATCCATTGTAGGTCGGCTGTGAAGGGATACCGGTTTCATCTTTGAATACCCAGTCTTTGGCATTGTCGGCCAGGTTGTAATATTCCTTCGAATCTTGCCAGGTGTAAGGGCCACCACTGTATACGCCTGAAGCCAGGTTGTCGGGCCAGGAACCCTTCCATCCGGCAGCAAGCTTGGCGAACCCGGAAGAACTGGGAATGAAAGGCCTGGTTCCATCCAGGGTCACAATGCTCTCTCTCATCACCTCATAAAGATCCTTGCGGATATGTCCTTCATTGCCACCGGTCCACACCAAGAGGCTGGGATGATTGCGAATGCGTTTGATGGTGCTGACCATGTTACGGATGAATACTTTACCTTCGATGGGATTGTCAACTGAACCTTTGAATTCGCCTTGCGTGTCACCCGTGACCCAGAAATCAGACCAAACCAGCAATCCATTGCGGTCGGCCAGATCGAAAAATACATCGGGAGGGGTAATGCCGCCTCCCCAGATCCGTACGAGGTTGATATTGGCATTGCGGCAAAGTTTTAATTCTGAAGCATACCTTAAGGAGTCACGGTTCAGCATCATGTCGGGCACCCATGCTCCTCCAACCAGGTGAACACGGTTTCCGTTCACATAGAAATCACGGCGAAGCATTTTGCCCGGCACTTCCACCGCTTTTGAACCAACAGTTCGTATCCCAAATACGAAAGTGGTGTCATCTGATACCACCCCGTTTGTTTCATACTTCAGCCGGATGCGGTAAAGATTGGCCTTACCGTAACCGACAGGCCACCATAAATGAGGTTGTTGGATGTTTAGACTGACTGTATTTCCAGCATTCAGGTCCACTTCAGTGGTGGCTCCTGCTGGCAGGGTAAGGTTTTTTGTAAATTGAACAGCCGATCCTGTAAAGTTTTCAGGACAGATATCTACCTTTAATGTTCCTTTGGCCTGTTCACTGCCATGGTTTGCCAATGAAAGGGTCAAAGATAGTTTGGCCACTGAGGTGTCGGGCTGGTTGGGTAAATCAGTTACCAGGTGTGGCTGCTGAATGGTCACATCCCCTGAAGTGCGCAGAAATACTGGCTGCCAGATTCCAATGTTGCGGTCGCGTACCGGGGGCACCCAATCCCAGCCCACCGAACAAAGCATGGTGACATTTTTCCCGATATCACCTGTAGGACCTGCATTTTCAAAAAAGTCACCCATCGCCTTTAATTGTTCCTGGGCTGGCAAGCCGGGTTCGTCAAGGGGATAGATTTTTACAGCCAGGCCGTTTACTTTTCCAGCTTGAATATATTGACTGATGTTGAAGCTGTATTCTGCAAACATACCGGCCATCTGGGTCGAATCGGCTATTTGTTTTCCGTTCACCCACACCGCGGCCCTGTAGTTGATCCCTTTAAATATTAACTGAAAATGGCGCCCCTGATCTGTAGCCGGAACCTGAAAGTTGGTCCGGTACCAATACGGTTTCTTCCATGGATTACCCACGTTGGGAAGATGACTGTACTGTTCAAGATTGTAGGTCTTGTTGAAGGCATCCGATGCATCGGGGATCAGCATGTTGTTCATGCCTGAATACGGATCCGGATAAACCCTGTTAGCCACCAGTCCTGTCAAAACCGTTGAAGGTACATTTACCGGGAACCAATATACTTTGGAATGGTAATCAGACTGTGATATTTTTTCGCCTGTGTCACCAATCAATTCAGAAGACTGGAGTTCAAAGCGTACAAGTTTTTCCTGCTTGACGCTTTTATTCTGCGCCTGCAAAAATGGCAGGAATGCGAAAAGCAGAAAAGATATCGAGACAATTAATTTCATTTGAAAATGGTTTTATAAATAGCAAAAATTACTTTTTTCCTGAATTGCTGACAAATGCAATGTGCTTGCTGTCGGGTGACCAGGAAGGAACGTTGATGGTTCCCTGACCGCCATACAGGTAGGCAATTACTTTGGGGGCTCCTCCTGAAACAGGCATCAACTTTAACATCACCCGTTTGTAGGAGGGATGTGAATTGAATTCGATATCGGTTTCAAAGGAGATGAAAGCGATCCATTTGCCGTCGGGAGAGATATGCGGAAACCAGTTGTTGTATTGGTCGAAGGTGAGTTGTTCCTTGTCACTTCCGTCTGGTTTCATCCGCCACAATTGCATGGTACCCGACTGGCTGCCATTGTAATAAATGAATTTTCCATCGGGTGAATATTCACAGCCATCAACGTGTTCCCTGGCCTTGTTATCGGTCAGAGCAACCTCGTTTCCGCCCTTGATTGAATTTTTATAAATGTTGTAAATCTGGCTTCCATTGCGCTGGGCTACGTACACCACTTCCTTGTTGTTGGGTGCCCAGCCATGCAGGTAGGAGGGGGTGTCTTCGGTAACCAGTTGTGGTGTTCCACCTTCAATGGGCAAAACGTAAACGGTTGAACCACCTCCATTCAGTCCCTCCCGGTGATTGCTGATTCCAAGCATCTTGCCGTCAAATGAAATGACATGATCGTTGTTGTTGTGGTTGGCGATACCGGTATTCAATTTTTCAAGTTCGCCTCCTTCAACGGGCATCTTATAAATAAAACCATCCATGTTAAAGAGTAATTTCTTGCCATCAGGCATCCAGTTGGGCGCTTCAAAGCGGCCGTCTTTTTCCATGATCACTGTCCGTTTGCCATCAAATACATTCATGGTCTCCATGCGGCAACCGATCCATCCCTGTTTGTTGGGATCATAGGAATCAGCAACGGGCTGATCAATGCGCACATTCCAAATTTTGGCAGTTTCAACGACCTCGGGATTGTGTGAACAAATGAATAAACCTGCCAACACTTCATCGGGCAGACTTTCCATCACCTGGCGGCCGATTTCCTGCAAAGGTTCGCCCGGATGGGCTGCTCTCAGGATGATTGTCTTGCCTGAACGCTCCACCTGCAGGATGGTGTAATTCGGCTTGGGTGAAAAGATTTCATCTTCAGGATCGCGCATAAAAGCCCCCCTTAGAACGCGCCACTGTAAAACAGTCAATCCATCGCCATGCAAAACAGCAGAGGCATGAACTGCGCTAGCCTCTTCTGAGGCACGCACCATCCAGCCTATTTTACGGTGCGGATCTTTTCCTGTGCCTTCGAAGGCAAAATTGGCCGTCAGTATGAAATCGCCCTTCAGCTTGTTGTACAGGTAATTGAATTCATCGCGTTCGAACCAGATATTGTAACCGGAACCACTGATCGTATAAGTTTGAGTACCTTCCTCATAGGAAGCTGATCCTGCAAGCTTGGGTGAGCCAATGTCCTTGCTGGTTTTAAATATTCCAAAGGGTTTCTGGGCAATTGAGCTAATTGTCAACATACTGAGAAGTAGGATAAATGAACATTTCATGGTTAGAAAATTTGGTTTCTTATTTGGTTTAATTTGATTGTAAGATAGACAATAATTGGTAAATACTACCATGATTTACCAACAAAATAGGAGGATATTTGATAAAAAAATCACACGATCCGTTGACCATGCAATTCGGTAATACCGGTAAATTCAGTAATCAGGCTGCGGTTTTCAGGAAGGATTTTTCCGGCGGCAATGATCTGGATGGTCCGACCCGGCATGGCCTGCATTTGTTTTAACAGGTCACGACCATGCCAGGCGGTGTCCTTTCCGCCAGAGGTTAACACACGGGTGATCCCTTCAATGGCATTCAGTTCCCTGAATGACTGGAAAATATCAGCAGAGTAATCAATGGCTTTGTGGAAAGTCACTTCCAATGGGGAAGCCAGCATGGCCAATCGGCGGGTATTTTCAATGTCAATGGTGCCTTCCAGGGTGAGCAAGCCAAATACCACCCCGGCAACTCCGGCTTGCTTAAAAAACGCAATCTCCGATTCCATTTGCTGGATCTCTGAATCTGAATAAATAAAATCACCTCCCCGGGGGCGAACCATGGCCATAATTGGAATCGAGCACTGTTCAACACACTGCAGGGTCAATTTCGCTGATGGCGTCAAGCCGTCCTGATCGAGGGCCGAGCAAAGCTCGATGCGGTTGGCCCCTCGTTGTTCAGCCGAGCGTGCATCCTCCAGCGTCTCTACACAGGCTTCAAGAATCAGGGGTTGAGCAGTAGATGTCATTTCCATAAGTGTTCGTCTGATTGAATTTTGTTTAATTCAAATTTAGACAAAATTATCATTCATCTGATTCAGTACGCACACCTGATGGATTTTTTTACGATCACAAATACTTTCGGATGAAAAGGAGAAAACCTGTGAATGAATAATAAATTCAATTATTATTCACTTCTAACCAGTTTTGCGGATTTATCCCTAATTCGTGGAAATTGTATTTTTATTATCTTTGATTAAAATTTCTATATCATGGAAACAATTATTAGAATTAAAAAAAATAAACCTGCGTTCAAAGCCCTCATTCTTTTGGCCAAAGAGTTGGAGAAAAATGATCATACATCTATTTCAATCAGTGAAGGAATTAGGAAAGGAGGGAAGATGGATTTGATTGCCCCAACGTGTAATTCGAACGACCCTTTTCTTCTTTTTGATCAATTGGATGATTTTCCAACTATTGATGAATTAAGAAAACAAGCATGGCCAAAGATCTAATAATTGTTGACAGTTGTATATTGATAAAAGCCTTCAGGAAGGATAATAAGGCAATTAACGATTTAAAGTCAATCGTGGGATTTACAGCCTATTCAGTCATTACTGAACTTGAATTGTATATTGGCGCGAATACCAGTGCAAAAAAAGAGGCAATTAAAAAAATCTTTGAATCCTATTATGGAATTCCTTTAAATTCTGCAATTTCAGCAAAAGCAGTTGAAATAATGCAGATGTATATAAGTGGTCAACAAATTATTAGTGTGCCCGATTGCCTGATTGCTGCTACTTCATTAATTACTGGTTTTCCCATTTTGACTTATAACAATAAAGATTTCGATTTCATTGAAGGAATCACATTTTATAAATAGTTTGGAAAAACGTAGATAACCAGGCTCAATTGATTCTGGCCAATAAGACTGATCAATGACCACTTTTCCAACACCCCCTTTGCCTTACACTATTTTAATTACTTTTGCTGAAAATATAAAAAATCATGGGAAGAGGCAGGAAAACCAAGCCATTTTTTGAGGGGGTGACCATCACCGACATTGGCGCTGAGGGAAAAGCAATTGCACGGGTAAATGACATGGTAGTGTTTACCACCCATGTGATTCCAGGTGATGTGGTTGATTTGCAGGTGACCAAGAAGCGTACCAAATACATGGAAGCCATCGTCAAGCGTGTCGTTGAGCAATCGCCTGACCGGGTGCCTGCTTTTTGTGAACACTTTGAAGTCTGTGGAGGTTGCAAGTGGCAGTTTCTTCCCTACGAAAAGCAACTTTTCTACAAGCAGAAACAGGTAACCGACCAGCTTCGCAGAATCGGACGCATTGAATTGCCTGAAATTTCTCCCATCCTTGGCTCGGCCAAAACAACCTACTACCGCAACAAGCTCGAATTCGGTTTCTCCAACAAACGCTGGCTTACTTACGAGGAAATTGGGATAGAAGGGGAGGACATGAATAAAAATGCGCTCGGGTTTCACGTTCCCGGAATGTTCGATAAAATCATCAATATCAATAAATGCTGGCTGCAGGGCGATCCTTCCAACCAGATCCGCAATTTCATCAAGGAATATGCCGATGAAAACGGGTTGGAATTCTTTGACCGACGCATCCAATCTGGACTATTGCGCAATATTATTGTCCGCACTTCGACAACGGGCGATCTGATGCTGATCGTTTGTTTTTTCAGTGAGCAAAAGGAAAACCAGGAGAAGCTATTGGCTGCCATTGCCGCCGAATTTCCGCAGATCACTTCCCTGATGTATGTCGTCAACGAAAAAGGCAATGATACGATCCATGACCAGGAAATCCTGGTCTACAGGGGCAAAGACCACATCGTGGAAGAAATGGAAGGACTGAAATTCAAGATTGGCCCCAAAAGCTTTTACCAGACCAACTCTGAACAGGCCTACGAACTGTACAAGGTGGCCCGTGAATTTGCTGACTTGAAAGGCAATGAAGTGGTCTATGATCTATATACCGGAACCGGCACTATCGCCAATTTTATCGCCCGTACTGTGCAAAAGGTGGTTGGAATAGAATATGTTCCTGAGGCCATTGAAGACGCCCATGTCAATTCTGAATTGAACGGCATTGCCAATACCAGCTTCTTTGCAGGCGACATGAAGAAGATCCTGAACAGCGAATTCATTGCCCAGCATGGACATCCCGATGTGATCATTACCGATCCGCCCCGCAATGGAATGGATGAAGAAGTCGTGCAAACCATCCTTGAAGCCGCACCTGAAAAGGTGGTCTATGTAAGCTGCAATCCAGCCACACAGGCCCGTGACCTGGCTTTGATGGATGAGATGTATAAAGTAACAAAGATTCAGCCCGTAGATATGTTTCCCCATACCCACCATGTGGAGAATGTGGTGCTGCTGGAGAAAAGATAAAACAAACTGATTCGATGACTTTAATTCATCGGATCAGTTTGTTGTATTTCTACTTCGTGAGTTTCAGTTCTTAGGTTTTGTAAGTTTTTTAATATCCTCTTCTATCTCACGGAGACTTTGCTCTTTTTCAATGGCCTTTTGAGCAACTTTGTTTTTTTCATACTCTTCTCCCGATTTCCTGATAGCTTTTTCGTGGCTTATTCTTCCTGCATAGGTGAGCAACTCTCTACCATTTAATTGCAAGATGGCGTCCAGACGTTGTATCCAATCGGCCATGTACATGGGTATTCGTTGCTGTGCCATGGTTTCTGCAAATGCCAGATATTGTTCTACCAATAAACCAAGCAGTTTTATTTTATCTTCGTTCAGGTAATTCTTGGCAATGCCAATGTCTGTTTTCCTGATAGCTAAACTGTTTTTCTGATCCAACGATTGCATTCCCATGAATGGCAAACTTGCATCCACCTAAGGTAAACCAGTTCAGCTGCAGTTTGCTTATTGATGGCCCACAGCAATTTATTTTGCACTATTTTGAAAAACTCAATGGTCCGCTCGTCATTGGGGTTGTAGTCGATGCTGGTGGTATAAATGTCTTTTATTTTCTGGTAGAAAAACCGTTCTGAAAGGCGTATTTCCCGGATACGTTCCTTCAGTTCGTTAAAATAATTCATTGAACGGCCCGTCTTAAAACGGTCATCGTTTAACGCGAAGCCTTTGATAATGTATTCTTTGAGCCTTTGGGTAGCCCAAATGCGGAATTGGGTGCCTTGTGAAGATTTTACCCGGTAACCAACTGAAATGATAACATCAAGATTGTAGAAATTGGTATCGTAGGTTTTGCCATCAGCGGCAGTTGTTCGGAAATTCCGAACAACTGAACTTTCTGTTAGTTCTCCTTCTTCAAAAACATTTTTAATATGCTCGCTAATAGTTGCTTTCGATTTTTGAAACAATTCGAATAACTGAGCTTGCGTCAGCCAAACGGTTTCATCCTCCAGCCGAACATCTATTTTGATGTTGCCATCCGGGTTTTGGTATATGAGGATTTCGCTGTTGTTCATTTGATATAAGTTTGATCAAATATCGCTATTTCCTGTTTTACTACAAAATCAGTCATATTCTGATATCCTTTCAAAGTTTCCGACAATTCTACCAAGAGATTATAAATTCGTTTGGGATGGCACTGACCCCTGTAGATATTGGAGATAACTTTCTATCTATAAATATGATATCCCTATGGGATTGTCCCTTTAGGGACAGCATATTTATAAAACAGAAAGCAAGCCCGGAACAGAGCGTCCCTTTAGGGACGCAATAGAATCAAGGAGTTCTGCAATTTTTTATTCTTTTTTACCGATCACCAATGATTTTGAATGAACATTTTTATAAATATTTCGCAAACCGGAAGCCATGCATATCCTCCCAATCGTTGAGATTTTTCAATGCATAATTGTCTTGGATGTAGACGTTGAATAATTGACCATTGGGTAATGTATCCTTTTCTGTATTGATAATAAATACCGGAATTAAATCCATTCCGGTTTGAATGGCTCCACTACATCGCTTGTGACCGTTGTAAATAAAATAATTGCCTTCTTTTTGTATAACGTCTATAGGTTCAGAATCATCAAACCCATTTTGAAGAATGGAATCTTTAATAGTTTTGACATACTGATTTGAATGTTCACGGATGCTTTGCATGGGATAAATATTCTTTGGTGATAACCAAATTTTAGGAAATGAAACTCTATTTTTCCATTTGTCCATCTTTTCAATCACAAAATCAGCCAAGCTTTCAGGTGTAATATAAGAACTATCAATAACTAAATCATAGTTGTTGAAATTATTGATATCCACATTGTATTGTTCTTTGAAACGTTTGGTTTCACTCCCTTTTCTAATTCTGATATTCTCAATGGTGTGTGCTATATCATTATTTTGTTCATTCTTTCTAACCGTATCCTTAAATATTCTAGATGCGGCAATATCTATATTTACGATCAAATGTATTTTAAAAGCCTGAGGAACAAAATGCCAGGCCAATCTTGAATCTAAAATCAGGTTTGAATCCGATAAGCCATACTCCTCTACTTTTTTATCACATTCTATGTCTATTTCAGGATGTGTTTCCATGTATTTACTGAATTCAACAGTATTCATGCCATGTTCTGCGGCAAGCTCTCTTTGAATGCTGCCAACTGACATGTAAGCAAAGCCTAACTTTTCATTCAGCAGCTTTCCTAATACAGATTTTCCTCCTCCTAATTCTCCTGAAATGGCTATTTTCATTGATTATTTCTTTTTACAATTGAATGTTTAATTTTTCTGCTAAATTATACATTAACAACTTATAAAAATAGTTCAAAACGTAGAAACTTATTAACGGGTTAGGCAGATGTACAAAAAGGTAAATCAAATCACTTGCAGAGTTCCACAGCCTTCTCCACAATCTCCAGATCACTTCCACCCCTAAACCCGCTGAATCCAACGGCCAGTTTGGTGCCATCACCAAGGGTGATGGGTTGTCCGCCTTTATATCCCACCAGGTCGGGCAGGGAGATGCCGAACGTGTGGTAATCGATCTGGCCGGTAAATACCATCCGCTCGTAATCATTGGTCTTGTAACCAGTAATCCAGACCTGGCTGGCTTTGGTCCAGGCAATTTTAAAGGTTTCCCTGCCACGGAGTTTGTCGGTGCCGAATATCTTTCCATACACCTGTCCATCCTCATCGATGATGCAAAGCGATGCCCCGCCTTTTGAGACGGCCAGATCCTCCGGTATGGCCAGGTAAACGGCAACAAGTGCTTCGATGTGTGTCATTAATTGTTCGATTGCTGTATGTGTCATAGGTGAATTTTTAAAAATGAAACCACTAAGTAAATGTATTAAAAATGCCACCAGGGCATTAAGACACTAAGTTGCACAAAATAATTTATACCTGTTAAATATTCTCTGTGAAACTTTGTGTCTTGGTGTCTTTGTTGCAAATTCTTATCTTTGAAAAAATCAAAAACCCAACAATTCAACCTATATTATGAAACCTTTTACGTTTATAAATATCCTACTTCTGATCCTGACTTCAAGCCTTGTCAATGCCCAACATGGCCAACCCGTCCATCTTCAATGTGAATACCTCACCAATCCCATAGGCATTGATGCTGCATCACCCCGCCTGCAATGGCAATTGAAAGATGACCGGCAAGGTGCCCTTCAATCGGCCTACCGCGTGATTGTTGGAACAGATTCAGCGGAAGTTGCAAATGGAAAAGGCAATGTTTGGGATACTAAGAAAAAGAAAGGCGCAAGTATGCTGATATCCTTTAACGGTAAAGTCCTTCAACCTTTTACCAAATATTACTGGTCAGTGATCGCCTGGGATAAAAATAAAAAGAAAGGATTGCCTGCCACCGTGTCCAGCTTCGAAACCGGAATGATGCACCAATCAAACTGGAAAGGTACCTGGATTTCAGATTCGGAAGATAAAAACCTCAAGCCAGCTCCTTATTTCCGTAAGCAGTTTACCCCATCGGGAAAAGTGAAAAGTGCCCGCATTTACATTGCTGCCGCCGGATTGTATGAACTTACAGTGAATGGTCAGCGTGTGGGTGACCATCGTCTCGATCCCATGTACACCCGCTTTGACCGGCGCACGCTCTATGTCACTTACGATGTGACCTCGCTGATCAATTCTCCTGAGGTAGCCCTGGGGGTATTGCTTGGCAATGGCTGGTACAACCACCAGTCAACGGCTGTCTGGGATTTTGACAAGGCGCATTGGCGTGCCCGTCCCAGGTTCTGCCTCGATTTAAGAATTACCTATGAGGATGGACAGACCGCAATCATCAGCTCGGGAACCGATTGGAAAACCTCGCTGAGCCCCATTGTTTTCAACAGTATCTATACGGCAGAACACCAGGATGCAAGGCTTAATCAGGAAGGCTGGAATACTCCCGGATTCAACGATTCGAAATGGGCCGCTGCGATTGCCGTTAAAGCCCCTTCTGAAAATATCGTCTCACAGGAACTGCATCCCATCCGCTTTGTGGAAGAAATTACGCCAATCAATGCCACCAAAATGGGAGCACTGAAAACCATCTTTAACCTGGGGAGAAACATTGCTGGTATCAGCCGTATCACTGTCACAGGGGAGCGGGGAACTGTCATCCGCCTGCAACACGGAGAGATGCTGGGAAAGGATGGCGATTTGAATATGTCGAATATTGATGTCCATTACCGCCCGACGGATGATACGGATCCTTTCCAGACCGATATTTACATACTGAGTGGACAGGGAGAGGAGACTTTTTACCCTCATTTCAATTACAAGGGTTTTCAGTATGTCAAAGTTACCAGCAACCGGCCCATTGACATCAAAAGCCTTACCGGGATCTTCATGCACAGCGATGTGCCTGTTGCCGGACAATTGAGCAGTTCAAATCAAACGCTGAATAAGATCTGGAAGGCAACCAATGCATCTTATTTGTCGAACCTGCAGGGTTACCCAACCGATTGTCCCCAACGTGAAAAGAACGGGTGGACGGGAGATGCCCACATTGCCAGTGAAACCGGCCTGTACAATTTCGATGGAATCACCATCTACGAGAAATGGCTGGCCGATCACCGCGACGAGCAACAGCCCAATGGTATATTGCCCTCTATCATTCCAACCGGAGGATGGGGTTATGAATGGGGAAATGGCCCCGATTGGACCAGCACCATTGCTATCATCCCCTGGAACATCTACCTTTTCTATGGCGATTCAAAATTGCTGTCCGACTGCTATGACAATATCAGGCTGTATGTCGATCACATCACCGAAATCAGTCCAACCGGCCTAACCAATTGGGGATTGGGTGACTGGGTTCCTGTGAATTCGGTAGCCCCCAAAGAACTGACTTCCAGTATTTATTACTTTACGGATGCCACCATCCTTGCCAAGGCGGCTAAGATCTTAAATCACGAAGCTGACTATCAGAAATATTCAGCATTGGCTACCAGAATTGCGGCAGCCATCAATGCCAAATACCTTAATCCAGAAACTGGAATATACGGAACAGGCTTGCAGACTGAACTGAGCGCTCCACTTTTCTGGGGTATTGTTCCTGAAAATCTAAAGGCCAAAGTTGCTGAGAACCTTGCCAAACGTGTGATAGCCGACAATAAGCACCTCGATGTCGGTTTACTGGGTACCAAAACCATCCTGAATGCCCTGAGTGAAAACGGCTATGCCGACCTTGCCTATGAAGTGGCCTCCCAGGAAACATTCCCCTCATGGGGTTGGTGGATGGTCAACGGTGCTACCACCCTGTACGAAAACTGGCCCATTGATGCTACCAGTGATATTTCGCTCAACCACATCATGTTTGGTGAAATAGGAGCGTGGTACTACAAGGCCTTGGGTGGCATGAAACCCGATGTAGCTCAGCCCGGTTTTAAAAACATACTGCTGGAGCCTCATTTTGTGAAGGGATTGGAATCTTTCAATGCCACTCATAGCGGTCCCTATGGCGAGATTCAATCATCATGGAAACGTACTGGGAATACGGTTATTTATAAGCTGGTTATTCCTGCCAACAGTTCGGCTACCTTAAAACTCTCAGGGAAAAGTATCAGCCTTAATGGGAAAGAGGTTCAGATACCATCCAGTTCCAGTGATTCGAAATTCACCACCCAACTGGCTGCCGGAACTTATGAATTTGTCATCAACCCATAAGATTTCTTGTTCTAATATGCGCTTAGTGGTATAAGAATGGAAGTGGGGCATGGGGCAGGGAGCAAGAGGCTAGCTATTCTACCATACTTGTCGGTGCGATGCACCTTCAAAAACCGATTAATGGTTTCTCATTTCTACCATATTGTCGGTGCGATGCACCTTCAAAACCACCTAGCGGTGAAAGTATGGTAGCAAAAATGAGCCTGTCACGTTCAAGTCCAGCCGCGTAGCGGTGAAAGTATGGTAGAGAGCCATATTGTCAGAGCAATACCCCTTCAAAAGCCTATCATTTCATTTGATCCTGCTTTCAATAAAACTAAACAGCCAATCCAGGACACCCTTCACATTAACCCATGCCCTGAAATTGTCCATTAAATAATAGGCCGCTTCATTTTCATCGCCCGGATTGTAATAACCTTCGGGATTCGTGGTCATTTTTTTACGTTGGGTCATAAAATCAATCACATAGGGGTTTGCCTCATTGGCCATTAGCAGCGCTTTGTTGGCTTTGAGGGTAGGTCCCTCGGTGGCAAAAAGGTAAAGCGCATAATTGAATAGCCAGAAGGCGGATTCTTCATTCGTGTATTTTTTATGCAACTCATAAAACTGCTTGTATTTCCTGGTGAAAAGTAACAAACTTGCAATTGAATATCGAACCCCCTGGTTGTCTCCTGGGTTCAATTCTATGATTTCATTGTACTCTTTAATGGCTTCATCGTACCATTCCAAATCTTCCAGGCAATGGGCAAAGCCCAATTTGGCCGTCATAAAAGGTCGACTATCCACCATCACCCAAAAACGTCCCTTATTTTCTCTGAAATATTTCTGGCCCAATTGCTTTTTCCCACTTTCCATCGCTTTTTGGTAAAGCTTTAAGGCGCTTTCTGCATTTCTGTCATGGTCGGCCAGAAAGTTCAATGCCCTGATATTTTCAGGATCTAATTTCAAGGCCTCTTTTGCAAGCTTTTTGCCTTTGGCCAAAGGGCTGTCATAGGCATCATACATTAAATTATCTGCCTTTTGATGATTTGTCATGCTAGGTGCAGGCTCCGGGATTATTTCATCAATCCGTTTGCCAACTAAATTTTCAGTCAGAAATTCCTTGACTTCCTCCAGGCTACCGAAATGCTGATTTTGAATAAAATTCTGTAGCCTTTCCGTGTCCATTTGCATTTTTTCATGGCTCAATGGCGTGATGGGCTGTTTCGATTTTCCTTTTTTCATCCTTTATGACCTTTCCTTTTCAGAATAAATAACCTTAAAGTTAGTGATAAATTTGAAAAAATAGCTTGTTTTTTATCTGAATCTGACTTGGGGAGTGATTGACTCAATGGTTGACTTATAGTTACTTAGTGATATTGGCTATTGTCTATTGGTTACTTGCCTCTTGATGCCAGCCCGCAAACAGTAGCCTCAAAATAGCCAGGACACAACAACTGTTAAAAGGTAAAAATTAAACATGACAAAACAAAGTCACAAAGTAATTCACCACAGGTTACATTGATTAAAAAAATTAGAATAATCTGTGTTATCTGTGGTGATTTACTTTGTGACTTTGTTTTGTCGAGTTTAATTTGTTTTAAGGACAATTTTTATTCCACCCTTACGCTGTAAAGCGATGAACGGGCGGCAATGAAAAGGGTTTTGCCGTCTTTACCTCCAAACTGAATGGAAGCGGGGCGTTCGGGTACTTCAATTTTACCGGTTTTCTTGCCGTTCTGATCAAATATATAGACTTGACCATCGGCAACATATACATTTCCTTTGGAATCGACTGCTGAGCCAAATTCAGCCATTTCAATAAAGTACTGAAGGTTTGAAAGGGTCCCATCAGTGGCAACATCCATCTTCACCATCCTTTGATCATATTCATCGGCCGTGTAGAAGGGTTGGCCGGGCCTGGCTTCCAAGAGCGAAGAAGCACGTGCCAGATCATATACTTCTGGAATGATGGTGAGGCCATCGGGTGCCACAAAACAGTTAGCTGGAGTCCGTAGCGTCACGATGTTGAAATCATGGTAATCTCTCCACTTGTTCGAGGGATACAAGGCCTTAGACACCTTCCTAACCGATCCCATGGGCACCCTTTTCAAAAGCTGGATGGTTTCATCCGGGTTGTCCGGGTTGATTGAATAGACCCAGCTTGCAAATCCAGAATTGCCCCATCCGCTAAATGAAGTTCCTGCGGCATCGGGTAAATCGGGAACCGTTTCCTGAACACCATCGATCTTATACCCAGGCTGTGGACGGTACTTGAATACAACCAACAGGTTATCTTTGGTATCGCAGCCAAGGGAAAGTGGTTCCCATGGGAAATCGCCTAACAGGGAGATCGTATTTGATTCAACATTCCATTTGTATATTCGCCTAAAGCGTTGTTCACAGAAATAGATATTACCTTTGCTGTCGCGCGTCATTCCTTCTGCAAATTCAAAGCCTGTGGCCAATCGTTCAACTTTACCTTTTGCATGGATGAGAGGTGTTTTGCGTGCTTCTTTTCCTGTAATCAGCAGACGGGTGAACTCCCATGGACGAACATCCAGGTCGGTGTTGATATCATAAAAAGGAACATCGGTGGTAAATTTAACTTGTGCAAAGTTGTGTACATTCAGGAACTCTACCTCCTTGCAATTCCATGTCCTGACAGAATAAGGATAGGGGCTCACCAGGCGGATCACACGAAACATATACAAGTTCGCAAATACCATGTTGCTGCAGTCCTGAAGTTCAATGGGCTGGCAATTGGTTCCTTCACGGGATTCTTCCTCACACTGCATTGCATAGACCTTCCAATTCGATACCTTGTTGAACCTGACTTCGTTGCGCACATGATGTTCGATGGACATGGCATAAATACGGCCTTCAGTAGCGGTATTGCTGACATAAACACCGTTGGCTGAGTAGGTACTGGCAGTCCAGATATCTTTAAAGGTGCCGCCTCCGCCATTGGTAATCCAGAGACTCCAATACTGGTTGTCCCAGGCTTTGTCTGCGGCCAGATTGGCAAGCGGATCGGTGGGTGAACTGATTTTTGGTCCCTGATCCCCTTGTTGAGGACGACGCGGAGCCTGCGAAGGACGAGCGATCGAACCATGTCCGCCGATAAATTTGACATCGTTCATGTAGGAATCCTTTCCGGCCATCCATTTACAACCTACAGCCCGGTAGTTATAGCCGCCTGTGTTGATGCCAATACCTGATAGGATTGTTTTTCCACCCTGTGGCACTTCGATTAAAGGTGTGGGAGCACCAAATCCACTGAAAGCTGGTGTGCTTTCCAGAAGCATGATCTGGGTGGCCACCGGATTTAAACCAATCAGGCAGGTGTTGGGCTTAAGTGTAATGGTTTCAGACACCACATACCAGCCTTGTGGTACGTAAATGTTGGGATACTTTTCAACTGCATCTTTGAATATTTGGGTATCATCGGTAGTGCCGTCACCTTTGGCTCCCAGTTCCCGGATGTTGATCCAGGTACTCATGGCTGGTAATTCAGGAATATCTTTTACAGCCAATGCCGGCAATGTGGTGAGTGGCTGAAGATCGGCCACTGTTTTCATTTCCGGATCAGCGGCCATATCATCCAGATGGGCACCCTGGGTATAGTTCTTAACCTTGTAAATATTACCGCTGCCAAGGGTTTGGGTATTGCTGCGACGGTATTTGACCAACACAGGCACCTTGCGGCAGTCGATATTGCGAAGGCTGATCTGGTTGCAGTAATTGTTTTCGTTACTGATGATCAAAGCAGTTTCACTCACATTGTCAAAGAGACAATCTTCCATGAAAATCTTGTCGGCATAATTGGGATCAATATCAATCACAACGGGCACATTCTTGGCCTGCAGGCGCACAATGGTCAATCCACCTTCCTGCGATTTAATGGCTGCTTTGCGCTGACCTTCAAAATAAGTATCGGTCATCATCATCTGCCAGCCGGGAGAGGTTTTGGTGGTATATATGCCATAGTCGCCGCCATAAAAACTGACATCTTCCATTTCATTGCCTACATCAAAGAGCCCGGCTTTTCCATGGCCGATCTGGATAGCACAATGCGAAATGAAACTATGCTGGGCAAAGTGGGTGCGCAAGGCAACATCTGATGGGTTGCCATCTTCAATCTTCAGGTCAATATTGGATAAGGCGCTGTAGAAAGTGCCGGCACCGGCATCCCTTACCGCCTTGTCAGGTTCAACGATGCTGCTGGTAAACCAAAACATATATTTGGCCAAACCCTTGTCTTCAGGGACAGGTGTTTGAAATCCGGGAGAGTTTTTGGCCAGGACAATCACCGGCCGCTTTTCACCATAACCGATTAAGCGCACGGCACCAGGAATATAGATGGTTTTTGAAATCGTGTAGGTCCCTTCAGGAATAAATACAATCCCAAAATTCTTTTCTTTTTTTACCTGGTTGATGGCTTTCTGCAGTTCGTCGGAGACATCCTTCTTTCCGTTGGCCTGTATATCAAAGTTGCCGGGAGTAAAGTACACGGCTTCGGCATCATTTGGCTTTTGGGTATAAAAAGACCTGGTGGGAGCATTTGCAGCACTGAGAATGGAAACTGTGCAGACAATGATCAGATGAATGGACAAGAGACGTTTAAACATGGCTGATGGGTTTATTTATTTGACGTAGAAAGGAAAATTGGCAGTCCCCACCTTGTTTTTGCCATCAAAAACATAGCAGAAGAGGCGGTATTCGCCTTCAACGGCAGGCGATTTGAATGCCAACACCCCGTTTTTATCAGATACAACCTCAATGTTGATTGTTTCGGGTTCGGCTTCATGGGCACCGCCAGCGCTTCTAACCTTTACTTCCTTTAAAATAAACCACTTGTAGGTGAGCGGATCATTGTTCGGATCAGATGCAAATATCTTTGCAGTAGTGGCTACTCCTGGCTTGATGTACACATTCTCAACTGCATTCTTGCCTTCCAGTTTCAATGAATCGACCTGGGGAGCCCTGTTGGATGGATATTTGCCTGTCCAGTATTTGGTCAGTTCATCCACGGTGGCACTAGCTTCGCCCGATTTGATGAACATGCCATACCAGGTGGGTGTTCTTTCCTGTTTCTGACCCCATACAAAGGCATAACCACCGAGGCATAACCCAGAGTTGTCGTTGACAAAGGCAATTTGAATGCGTTTCATGATTCCTGCAGCTTTCACCGAGCTTGTTTCCTCTATTTCTCTTCCCCAGGCTGTTAAAGGGCCTTCCCAATGTCCACGTGGCCCATACTCAGTGACGGCATATGGTTTGGTGATTCCGGCTGCTTTCACAATTTCGGGCATTCTTCCCAGGTCAGCATAGACCTGCAGGGAAAGAAAATCCAGGTTAGGGCAATGTTCCATGGCCATCTGAACAGTTTTCTTATTCACCCCTGCCATGGTGGAAGTGACAGGATGATTGGGATCTGTTTTGTGAATATAATCGACAATATCTTTTAATGCATCATACACTGCGGGGTTCAGCACAGCATTGCCTCCCGTCAGATTCAATTCATTACCGGCTACCCAGCAAAGTAGGTTAGGGTGGTTTTTCAATTCCTCTACCGATTTTTTGATCCGGTTAAACTGTTTGGCTACGGCAGCAGTGTCATTGTAATTAAAACCATGCAATTGTTGGCCCATTCCCAGGCCCATGGCCACCATCAGGTTATATTTTCTGGCAGTATCGAGTAATTGCATCCCTTTGTCGGCACCCCAGGTACGAATGGAGTTTCCGCCCGACTGATGAAGCAAGGCAAGGTTACCGCTACCTCCAACGCCTTTAAGTTCAAAAAGCTGATCATTGACATAGAAATGATATTTCCCATTCACCGCTTTTATTTCTACTCTTGAAGGGGTATTGGAGTCATTGGCTTTCTTATCCTGGGCAAAACTGGCAGATGCAAGCATCAACAGGGTAAGACATGCAGACAATAGAATTGTAAAGTTTGGTTTCATTAATTTGGTTATTAGGTTATTAATAGTTACTTGGTTATTGGTTTTCCATGCATTGCATACATGGTTATTCACATTCAACCACATTCGTGGTTGTGAAAATCCCATATTGCAATAATGATCATTCAAAATTAACCATATTCGTGGTAATGACAAACAAAATCCTGAAAGGATTGAATATGAATAGCCATGAGTGTTGACCCATGGGGAATGTGAATAACCATCGGTGTCAACCCTTGGGCGCAACAAAAATGATCTGCACAGCCCATGGTGACGCCATACTAACGCTTATTATTTTTCTGAAAAAACAACCTGAAATTGATTGTTAAATTTGAAAATACCGCTAGTTTTTTTACCTGAAGTTTCATCTGAACTGTTAAAAGGACGGGTTTGACCTTTTAGGACGAGTTGGCTCATATGGCTATCGGTGAGTTTCTTATTCTGAAGTTCAAACGGGATGCTTAGTTTGCATCCGCCCCTGAAATTGGTGCAGCCCCAAGCGGTATTTCCTTTGACTATCTCGCCAATTTTGCAGGATGGACAAATGAGCTTTTCAGGTTCAGCCTCTGCAAAGATGATTTTAAAGTCGTCGGTCAGTTCCATAAACCCATCCACTGATTCGTCTTCCTTTTTGAATCCTTTGATCAGGGTGGTTTTTCCTTTTTCTGCCAGCCTTTTAATTTGAGTATCAGTTAGTTTTTTACCCATGAATTCAAAAGGGATGATAAAGCGGCAGCCGTCTTTCCATGCCGAGCAACCCCATGCATTTTTACCCTTTTTAAGTTGTCCTTTCTTGCAAGAAGGGCAGGTGGTTTCCTGTGGTTCAGAAGGTGCTGCTTTTTCTTTTTTCGCTGGCACGGCAGGTTCTTCTTCCGGCAAGGCAAACACTTTACGGGGCGAATGTTTCACCTGGTTGACCACTTCGGTAACCATCTGTTTCATTTCATCCATGAAATGGGCCACCTCATATTGGCCAGATTCAATCAGCCTTAACTTCTTCTCCCATTGACCGGTTAGTTCAGCCGATTTCAACAGGTCATTCTCAATGCTGTCAATCAGGTCAATGCCGGTAGGGGTAGCCACCAGTTTCTTACCATCCTTCTTGACATACTTTCTTCGGAATAGTGTTTCGATGATGTTGGCCCTGGTGGAAGGGCGTCCGATGCCGTTTTCCTTCATCAGTTCGCGCAATTCTTCATCGTCCACACTTTTACCCGCCGTTTCCATGGCACGCAGCAGGGTGGCTTCAGTGAGGTATTTGGGGGGCTGGGTTGATTTTTCGAGTAAACCCGGATCGTGGGGGCCATGTTCTCCCGTGACAAAAATGGGCAGGATGTTTTCATCGCTCTGCACCGGATTCCGATCGTTCATATAGACAGTTCGCCATCCGGGATAGAGAATTTGTTTTCCCGTAGCCTTGAAGTCATGGGGGCCAACGGTGGCTTCTACGGTAGTGTTGGAGACTTTACAATCAGGATAGAACACCGAGATGAATCGTTTGGTGACCATGTCGAACACCTGATTTTCCTCTTTGGTCAAATCATTGCGTGTTTGACCGGTTGGAATGATGGCATGGTGATCGGTGATTTTCTTGTCGTCAAATACCTTGGTTGTCTTGCGGATCTTGGTTTCAAGCAAAGGTGCTGTCAGTGTTTCGTAACCCTTTAACTGTTTGAGGATACCAGGTATTTTGGGGTAGATATCATCTGATAGGTAGGTGGTATCCACACGCGGATAGGTGGTCAGTTTCTTTTCATAGAGTGACTGAATGGTGCGCAGTGTTTCTTCAGCGCTCATGCCGTATTTGCGGTTGCAATCCACCTGCAGTGAGGTCAAATCGAACAGTCGTAGGGGCTGTTCAATGCTATTCTTGGTTTCAATCTTACCAATATACAGTTCGAAGTGGCTAATTTCTTCCAACACCTGTGCAGCATCCTCACGCTGCTGAAAACGCCCCGAGGAGGCTGAAAAGGTGGTATCGCGGTAGATGGTCTTTATCTCGAAATAAGGTTCAGGCTTAAATGCATCAATTTCCTTCTGGCGGTTGACAATCAGGGCGAGGGTAGGGGTTTGAACTCTTCCGATGGAAAGGATCTGTTTGTTCTGACCGTATTTCAGGGTGTACAGGCGGGTGGCATTCATCCCGAGCAGCCAGTCGCCAATGGCGCGGGCACTGCCGGCAGCATACAGATGATCGTACTTTTCACCCGGCTGCAGTTTCTGGAATCCTTCACGGATGGCCTCTTCTGTGAGCGATGAAATCCATAATCTTTTGACTGGGGCGGTACATTTGGCTTTCGACATCACCCAGCGCTGAATCAGTTCTCCTTCCTGGCCGGCATCACCACAGTTGATCACCTCTTCGGCCGTTGACATCAGTTTCTCGATGATGGCAAATTGCTTTTTGACCCCATCGTTCTCAATGACCTTGATCCCGAATTTGGTGGGGATCATGGGCAGATGGTGCAGGGTCCATGCTTTCCACAAGTCGGTGTAATCGTTGGGTTCTTTCAGGGTACACAGATGCCCGAATGTCCAGGTCACCTGGTATCCGTTTCCTTCGAAATAGCCATCCCTACGGCCATTGGCCCCTACGATCTGTGCCAGTTCTTTCGCTACACTCGGCTTTTCAGCAATACAAACTTTCATGAAGTAAGTTCAAAGTTTCAGGTTCAAAGTTACTCTGCAGAGAACACCTCTGATATTAAGTGAGTCATCCTGAACTTGTTTCAGGATCCCCATCAAATAACAGGGGATCCTGAAACAAGTTCAGGATGATCGCTCTTAGGAGTATTCGTCAACCTTATTTAATTTCTTTTTCTATTTCCTTGATCTTCACATTGCGGAAATAGATCGGTGCTCCGGCGTGTTTGCCTTGCAGACCAATAAATCCATGGGTTGGAAGTTTGTTGAACGGTGTGCTCAGCCAAGCAGGAATCTCGGTTCCATCAGGATTCTTGGTTGCACTGGTCCACAAATCCATGTTCATTTCATTGACGATTTCACCATTCAGGGCCACTTTGATTTTTTTGCCTTTACAGGTAATGGTCATTCGGTTCCATTCTCCGGGTTTCTTTACCAGGCTTTTTGTAGGGGCCAGGTGTCCGAAGATGGCTGCGCATTGCCATGTCTTTGGGCTTTCAGCCCATTGTTTGGCGTAGTCATCAGCAATCTGTATTTCAACTGAATTTGGAATCCAGTTTTTCTGATCGGTGCAATACACAATGACACCGCTATTGGTTCCCTCTGCCGTTTTGAATTCAAGATCGAGCTTGAAATCATTGTATTTCTTGTCTGACCAGATGGCCTGATCTTCTGAAGCTGTCAGAACGCCATCGGTGGAGGTCCAAACGCCCTTGGGGAAGGTGGCGTTTGAAAGATCCGCTTTAAAAAGGCTCTTCCAGTCCTTTGAGTTTGGATGCACCTTGTCTGATTTCTTTTTATCTTTTGCAGATACTCCTGTACACATGATTGTAAATAACAACAAGGCAATCATTCCTGTTTTGAGGATGTTAATCATGATTGAATTTTTTAAGTTGGTGATATTAAAGTTACTGGTTACTGAGCGGGTGACTTTACTGAGCGGGTGATTTCCTCAGTAATTGTCATCAGGCCAATAACCGAATGCCATTTTCTTCCAGTGCAATGATTCTCTTTTTGTACAGTGCGCCAATGGCAGCCTTGAAGTTCTTCTTGCTGAATTTGAAGGTATGGTAAATATCTTCAGGAGAACTCTTGTCTGTTAAGGCCAGGAAGCCTTTTTGCTTTTGAAGTTCAGCAATGATCTTATCTGCAAATTCGCTGATCTTTTCATAGCCTGCTTTCTGAAGGCATAGGTCAATCTTTCCGTCTGTCCTGATTTTCTTAATGAATCCCTGTATTTTGTCGCCTGGATTCAAAGGCTGAAAGACTTCATTCTTGAAGATAATCCCGAGGTGGCTGTTGTCGATAATGGCATTGTAACCCAGGTCGGTTTCATTCACCACAATCAGGTCAACTTCTTCATCAACGTCATAATCTACAGGGATATTATCCAGGTAGTTTTCAATTTTAGAAGAGGCCGCTATTCGTTTTGTGTCGGTGTCAACATAGACATACACCAGGTATTTCTTGCCTTCTTCCATGGGCTGACGTTGCTCACGGAAAGGGACAAACAAGTCTTTGGGCAGTCCCCAGTTCAGGAAAGCGCCCACCGAGGTGACAGATACCACTTCCAGCAGGGCGAATTCTTCAACCATCGCCAATGGCTTTTCAGTTGTAGCAACTAGGCGGTCTTCCGAATCGAGGTAGATAAACGCGTCGATCATATCCTCCGGCTGGGTTCCTTCCGGCACATAGCGCTTTGGCATCAGGATTTCGCCCAGATCACCACCATCCAAATAGATTCCGAAATCTACTTCTTTCACCACATACAGGTGATTTATTTTTCCTATTTCAGTCATTGTGTGAGTTCCAAGTTTAAAGTTTCAAGTTTCAAGTTCAAAGTTTCAAGTTCCAAGTTCCATCATTCGAAGCGTCATGCTGAAATTGTTTCAGCATCTCCCATTCAGTTGATTAGTACTTCGGGCTATTCGTTCCAAAGTCTATAATCTATTCACTATTCTCTTTTATCCTTCCCATCCTGCCGCCAGAATATCGGCGATATGGATAGGTTTGATGGGTAAATTATTCTTCAGAATATATCCTTCAATGTTCATGATGCACGATGATTCGGTGGATACAATGTATTCAGCCCCTGTTTTCAGTGCATGCTCCACTTTCTGTTCCGTCATGGCAGTAGAGATGGCCGTGAATTTGGCGGAGAATGTTCCTCCAAAGCCGCAGCAGGTTTCCGTATCTTCCATTTCTACCAGTTCAAGGCCCTTTACCTTTGAGAGCAATAGACGTGGCTCCTGTTTAATTCCGTATTCGCGCAATGCAGTACAGGCATCGTGGTAGCAAACCTTGTGTGGAAACTCAGCCCCAAAGTCAGTAAACTTGAGATGGTTGACCAGGTAATCGGTTAACTCAAACAGGTTGCGGTTCAGCCGCTGGTAATCGGTATATCCTGACTGTCCATTTTTAAACAGATCGGGATAATAATTCTTGATAAACCCTGTACACGAGGCCGATGGACTTACAATGTGCCGTTCATTGGGAAAATCAAGAATGAATTTCTTTGCCAGCGTCTTGGTTTCATCCCAGTAGCCGCTGTTAAAAGCAGGCTGTCCGCAGCAGGTTTGCTCGGGATTGTAATTCACTTCCAATCCTGCCTTACGCAGCAGTTTGACCACATTAAATGCAGTATCAGGATAAATCTGATCAATAAAGCAGGGTATAAACAGATCGACAATCATAGCCATTGAATTTGGGTTGAAGGTACCAAAGACTTTCCTTTAAAACAAAAAAAGCTGCCCGAAAGAGCAGCTTTTGCACGGGAGGAGCGACTCGAACGCCCGACACCTGGTTTTGGAGACCAGTGCTCTACCAACTGAGCTACACCCGTATCCTTTTTTGCGATGGCAAATATAGCAATTACTTTTATACCACCTAAAGAAAATAACGTCCAGAGAAGAAAAAAGCTGAATGAAGTGGGCCGTTTCAGAACCTTAAATGGGCTGACTTTTTCATAATCAACCCGATAAAGGGATACTTATTTATAAGATAAAAAGAAAAAGAAATACTGATCTGACTGATGTAGACATTTACACTGAACTTAATTTACTGATATTCGTCTTAATTCGTGTAATTTGTTGTTTTTAAAGATAAGTGTAAATCCTTAGCACCAATGAGAGTGAATGCCGATAGTAATATGCAATTGGAGGATTAAATATATGTAATTGATTTCCTCGCTTTTTTTTTATAAATTTGTGTAATGAAACTTTCAGTTCAGTATATTGATGTAGAGATAGATAAATTGACGAATTCAATTATGAATTCTATCACTGGAGATAGTTTTCAAACTGAGATATCACTTATTGATAGAGACGATATAATCAATATAACTAAAACAAAAGGATGGCATTTTAATTGGCAGGAAGAATTTGAAAAGCCAGATCGAGATGTTTATAAATTGACAATTTTAAACAATCCTTCAATTATACAAGGATTGGTCAGCTTAACTGAACGAGAAGATCATGTTTATATGCACTTAATTGAGAGTGCACCATTTAATTTGGGTAAAGGGAAAGTATACATTGGAGTGCCAGGAAATTTATGCGCATTTGCATGTCGGTTATCTTTTCACAGAGGGTTTGATGGATATGTCGCTTTTACAGCAAAGACAAAGTTGATTAACCATTACGAAATTACTTTGGGCGCAAAAATTGTTGGTGGACACTTGATGGTAATTAATAAACTATCAGCATTACGATTAATAGATAAATATTTTAAAGACAAGTAAAATGGGACTAATTAAAGAACCACTAGAAGTTGATTTTTTTGTTGATCCTAAGCCATTGACAAAAAATGAAATAAAGCTTATTAGCGATTATATAAAAGCGGACAAAGAAAAAAGAAGTAAACACAAGCCTTCTGCGAAAAAGAGTACTTCCTCTCAGCAATCCGTATAATATAGATGACTTTTCCCAAAGTTTTTTAAATCAATTTAAAAAACTTTGGGAAAAGTTAAAATATAATTCTTATTCCAGGTAAGTATATCCGTACAAACCTGAACGGTAGTTGGATAAAAATTCTTTTCCTTCTTCGGCTGATATAATTCCTGATTTAACGGAGGAAGTCACCCATGTTTCAACGGTACGTACCAGTTTTTTTGCATTGTACTGAACGTAGTCGAGTACTTCGGCAACAGTCTCGCCGTCGATGATCTGATCGATGCTGTACCCCTTCTCGTTCACCGAAATATGCACCGCGTTGGTATCTCCAAACAAGTTGTGCAGATCACCAAGTATTTCCTGGTAAGCGCCTACCAAAAATACACCGATGTAATAGGGTTCCTTGGCTTTTATGGGATGAACCGGCAGGTAATAGGAGAAGTTGCGGGTCGAAATAAAGTTGTCAATTTTCCCATCCGAGTCGCAGGTAATGTCTTGAATGGTGGCCGATCTTTCGGGTTTTTCATCCAACCGTTGAATGGGGATGATGGGAAAGATCTGATCGATTGCCCATGAATCGGGTAAGGATTGGAACAGAGAGAAGTTGCAGAAGTATTTATCCGACAGTAGTTTGGGTAGATACAGCAATTCCTCTGGAATGTGTTTTAGCTCCCCTGTCATCTGGTGAATCTCTTTGGTGATTGACCAGAACAAGCGTTCAATCTGGGCGCGGGTTTTCAGGTCGAGCAATCCGAGGCTGAACAAATCGAGGGCTTCTTCCCTGATTTGCTGTGAATCGTGCCATGTTTCAAGCATTCGGGACTGATTGAGCATTTCCCAGAGGGTGAATAATTCGCGAACCAGTTCATGATCACCCGGTTTTGATTCTTCATCCTCACCCATGGTAGGCAGGGTGGTTGTTTCAAGCACTTCGAAAACAAGCACTGAATGGTGTGCTGTCAGCGAACGGCCTGATTCAGTAATGATGTTGGGGTGCGGAATGTTATTTTTATCACTGGCATCCACCATGGTGGCAATGGCATCATTCACATATTCCTGGATGCTGTAATTGACGCTGCTTTCGCTGCTCGATGAGCGAGTACCATCGTAATCGACACCCAATCCACCGCCAATGTCAACAAACTCGACATTGAATCCTTTGATGTAAAGTTGAACGTAGAACTGCGAGGCTTCGCGCATGGCCAGCTTGATGCGGCGTATCTTGGTCACCTGGCTGCCGATATGGAAATGTACCAGTTTCAGGCAGTCTTTCATTTTGTTTTTCTCCAGGAAATCCAGGGCATCCAACAATTCGCTGGAAGTTAAACCGAATTTGCTTGCATCGCCCCCGGAGTCTTCCCATTTGCCGCTTCCTGAACTGGCCAGCTTGATTCGAATACCAATATTGGGCTTTATTTTCAGGCGGTGAGCTATCTTGACAATCAGCTTTAATTCGTTCAGTTTTTCAACCACAAGGTAGATACGTCTTCCCATCTTCTGAGCCAGCAGAGCCAACTCAATATAACTCTCATCCTTGTATCCATTGCAGATAATGAGCGAGTCATTATCCGTACTGATGGCAATTACGGCATGTAATTCAGGCTTTGAACCAGCTTCCAGTCCGATGTTGAATTTCTTGCCGTGACCGACAATCTCTTCCACCACCGGCCGCATCTGGTTGACCTTGATGGGGTATATGATAAAGTTTTGAGCCTTGTAGTCATACTCTTCAGCGGCAGCTTTAAAGCAACTGGCCATTTTTTCAATCCGGTTATCCAGAATATCCGGAAAACGAAGCAACATAGGTGCAGAAACATCCCTGAGTTGAAGTTCTTCAACCAGTTCTTTCAGGTCAACCTGTACTCCATTTTTCTTTGGAGTGACCGTTACATTCCCTTTTTCATTGATAGAAAAAAAGTTGATCCCCCAACCATTGATGTTGTAGAGTTCAGCTGAATCTTCGATGCGCCATTTTCTCATTAAGCAAAAGTTAATTTTTTGTTTATACTTTTCATTGCCTTTTAAAGACCTTCATTATGGGGATAAAAAATACCTGTTTCAGATTTCAAAAAGAACGTACCCCATCAGTATTTAAACGAAGGCGTAAAAAATACTCCCTCAAATACCGCTGGAAGCCGCGCCAGTACTAATCGAGCCAAGGTTTTTCCATCGGGGTAAATGTAATAAAATATTGAAAGTGATTTTATTTTATTTACAAAGCCCCGCGCTCCACGCTCCATGCCCCCTGCCCTAAAACATCTGCATACTGTGCAGTCGTTTGTAACGGCCATCCAATGCGATCAGCTGGTCGTGTGTACCCCGTTCGACAATTTCACCTTCATGAAATACGCAAATCAGGTCGGCATTCCTGACTGTTGACAATCGGTGGGCAATGACGATAGAAGTGCGGTTCTTCATTAAATTCTCCAATGCATCCTGTACCAGGCGTTCCGATTCGGTGTCGAGCGCTGAAGTGGCTTCATCCAGAATCAGGATCGGGGGGTTTTTCAAAATAGCGCGTGCAATGCTCAATCGCTGGCGTTGTCCCCCTGAAAGCTTGCTTCCCCGGTCCCCAATCATCGTATCATAGCCATGCTCGGTTTCGATGATGAAGTCATGGGCATTGGCTACTTTGGCAGCAGCAATCACCTCGGGCATCGATGGCATTTCAACACCGAAGGCAATGTTATTGTAGATCGTATCATTGAATAAGATGGCTTCCTGGTTGACATTGCCCATCAGATCGCGAAGGGCATGCAATTTCAGGTGGCGGATGTCTACGCCGTCAATTAAGATCTGGCCATCATTCACATCGTAGAATCGGGGCAGCAGATCCACAAAAGTTGTTTTTCCACTTCCCGACTGGCCTACCAGTGCGATGGTCTTCCCCCTGGGAATTGAAAGCGAAACCTTGTGGAGAACAGTTTTCTCGTCATAGGCAAAGCTGACGGCCCGGTATTCAATTGAATCTTTGAATGTGTCGATTGCCTGGGCATTGGTCGCCTCCGGAATGGTCACATTGGCTAACAAAATCTTATCGATCCTGTCCATGGAAGCCAATCCTTTCTGAATACTGTACAAGGCGGTGGTGAAAGCCTTGGCAGGATTGATGATCTGATAGAAAATTCCCAGATAGACGATGAATTCAGGACCTGACATTTCGCTATTGTTGCTCAAAATCAAGGTTCCACCATACCAAACAACAAGTATAATTACGATTGTTCCAAGTAGTTCGCTCAGCGGGTGTGCCAATTCCCGGCGACGCATCAACCGGTTCATGATGGATTTGTAGTCGTGAAGCTCAGAATAAAAGCGGGCATTCATTTTTTTTTCGGCATTGAATGCCTTAATGATTCTTAATCCACCCAGTGTTTCTTCAACGACCGTCAGAATAACGCCCATTTTATCCTGACCTTCCCGTGATACTTTTTTCAGTGATTTACCTACACGTCCAATAATAAATCCCGCGACAGGCAATACAAGGAAAATAAAAAGCGTCATACTGGGACTCATGATCAACATTGCAAGCAGCAATACAATAATGATCACAGGGTTTTTCAGGAACATATCAAGCGATGACATGATTGAATTTTCTACCTCCGTGACGTCTCCAGTTATGCGTGACATGATGTCACCCTTGCGTTCTTCGGAAAAGAATGGAAGGGCCAGTTTGAGCATTTTGTTGTAAATCTGTTCGCGGATATCTTTCACCACGCCATTCCGGATAATTATCGCTTCAAAGGCGCTCAGATAGGCAAAGCCCACTTTCAGAAAGGTGGCAATTATGACAAAAATGCCAACAAACAATAGTGTAATGCCCGCCCCATTGGCAATCTTAACTAAAGTGATGTAATAATACAGATTGTGAACCACTGCATCTTTTGTCATTTCCCAAGGCACCAGATCAGTGATATCTTTTGAGGTTCCAAAAAGGATTTCCAGCATTGGACTCATCATGGCCATCGAGAACACAGTGAACAATGCCGACAATAGATTGAACAGAAAATTCAGGATTAGCTGCTTCTTGTATGGAGGAATAAACCTCCTTATAATTTGGAAAAAATCCTTCATTGAATAATTTGTATTCAGTAAAATGCTGCTATATAACCTAAAAACACCAGTGTTTATTGTGTTTTGTTAATTAAAAGATGCCCGTATAATTCTGAGGGGTGATCTTTTTCAGTTCAACTTTTAAGGCATCCGTTATTTCCAGCGAATCAATAAACTCATGAATCACTTCCTGGTCAATCTTCCGGTTCACGCGGGTCAGATTTCTCAGCGCTTCATAAGGGTTAGGATAACCTTCTCGACGCAGGATCGTTTGAATGGCTTCAGCTACTACTGGCCAGTTTTTCTCCAGGTCGGCATTGATGGCATCGGTGTTGATCAACAGTTTTTTAAGACCCTTCATCGTTGAATTCACGGCAATCAGGGTGTGTGCAAACGGCACGCCAATGTTTCTTAAAACAGTCGAGTCAGTCAGGTCGCGCTGCAGGCGTGATACGGGTAACTTGGCCGACAGATGCTCGAATAGCGCATTGGCCAGACCAATATTTCCTTCTGAATTTTCAAAATCAATGGGGTTTACCTTGTGGGGCATGGCCGATGAACCGACTTCTCCCGCCTTGATTTTTTGCTTGAAATATTCCATTGAAATGTAGGTCCACATATCGCGGTTCAAATCCATGATCACCGTGTTGATGCGCTTCATGGCATCAAAAATGGCGGCATGGTTGTCGTAATTGGCGATCTGGGTGGTATATTGTGAACGTTCGAGTCCAAGGTATTTCTTCAGAAAATGATTCCCAAAAGCTTTCCAGCTTATTTCAGGGTAGGCAATGTGGTGGGCATTGAAATTGCCTGTTGCCCCGCCAAATTTGGCATCGCACGACAAATCTTTCAACTGTTCCAACTGGCCTTTGATGCGTTCCGAGAATACGCGGATTTCCTTGCCCAGGTTGGTCGGAGAGGCGGGTTGCCCGTGGGTCCTGGCCAGCATGGGGATGTCTTTCCATTCGGTGGCGAACTCTTCCAGTTTATCCACCAAATCATTCATGGCAGGAAAGTATTCATGATCGAGGGCATCATGGATTGACTTGGGAACCGCCGTATTGTTGATGTCCTGTGAGGTCAGTCCAAAATGAATAAATTCCTTGAATGCCTGTATGTTGAGCTTGTCAAATTCTTCTTTCAGGAAATATTCCACCGCTTTCACATCGTGGTTGGTTACTTTTTCAATGTCTTTGATGCGTTGGGCATCCTCTACCGTAAAGTTGGTTACAAGCTTGCGCAAGGCAACGTATTGGTGTTTGTCGAAGGCGGCCAATTGTGGCAAGGGCAAATCGCACAAGGCGATAAAATATTCAACCTCCACCAGTACCCTGTATTTGATGAGGGCGAATTCTGAAAAATAAAGCTGAAGGTTTTCAACTTTCGAACGATAGCGGCCATCGATGGGTGAGATGGCAGTGAGTAAATTTAATTCCATGAATTGATTTTATTTTCGAGCTGTAAAGGTAGAAAAAATTTAAAGTCGATTGCCAAGTCCAAAGCTGGGATGATCATGCGAACGATTATATTCAATTCGCAGTCTCGTTTTTTGTTTGCAATTGGAATGCGTCTCCCATATTCAGGGCTGTTCAATTCCCGGGAGGAGGGCCAAAGTTTCCCGGTGAAAATTTGTAACAGTCCATTCCTCTTCATTGGTTGTTACAAGTGTAGTGTTCAATTCGCATCTTGTGTGCTGCTTGTGTGTTGCTTGTGTGTTGCTTGTGTGTAGGTGCTGTGTTAATGAACACACAAGATGCACACAAGAAGCACACAAGAAGCACGCTTACTTAGAGTATGACAACACAAGAGGAGCAAGCCGAGCCGAGCTGGCTGGTCCGCATTGAAGGGAAGGACTCCTGCAAGAAATAACAAAATGAAGTGGATACGAGGCCCCTTACGAGAAATTATTCACCCGGTCAACGGCCTTCCAGTTAATCCGTCTGTAAACCATTATTCGGTTGACATAGATGATTGCACCTCCATAAATCGGTATCAGCAGTAAATTTGCGCCTGTAAACCAGCGTAGCAGAAGATAATGCATCACTCCAAGGGCGGCGGCTAAGGTCATCAATCCGAACATTTTCATGCCATTGGAACCACCCTTTGCGGCAGTTTTTTCCATTGAAAATGGAAACCCAGGTTGCTGGAGATAATAGGAAAGTAGGGTAATGAGGTAGATGCACAGAAAAACAATGATCACATCGGGTATGATTTTTATTCCCCACAGGACACACAGCAATGTTCCGATTGCCAGGTAAAAAGGCATAAAAAATCTTGCGAATGCTGCTTTGATGGAACCCTTAAAAAAGCTTGCCGGCGAATCCAATGGAAGTGATTTGAAGATCCAGGTGGAGGGCTGATTGTTTCCTATTAATAAGGAATTGCACAGCGTAAAGCCAATAAACATACAGACATACAAAATGGTCAGATAAGTATTTCCCTTTGTGATTTCACTCAGGCTGGTATGTTTTCCGATGTTTGGAGCAAGGACCATGATGAAAATATAACCCAGGGCTGGAAGGAAGGTCTGTTTGAATTGCCTTTCACGGCCAGTCATTTTCCATATCATTTTAAAGGCTGCTTTTTCTTCCAGCCGCCTTACAAAAAGCGTTGACATTGTTCTATAATACAGACTCTCGCCTTGTGTTTCGGTTTTTACTTTTGAAACGCGGTCGCCTTGCTCCAGATCCATCAGTTTGCGGTTAAAAACAGGGGTTAGGTATTTGCCTGTCAGGAAAATGGCAAGGGGCGGAATGAGCAGTGCTTCAGCTGCAAAGAGCAGGTGCGAAGAGTCAAATGACAGCGTGCTGATGGCTTCTGTCAAGCCCGAAAAGAAAGCTGGCGGCACCAGGTAGGTGTACCAATGGACGGGTAAAGTCATTTCCGTTATCACCGATCTGTCAACCATTTTTAAACCAATCTGGTAGGCCGCCATAAATAGGATGGCAATGACAATCTGGAAGTACATCAGCAAATTCTTTAACTGCTCACCACTGGCTAGCCGCATGATGCCCAGATACAGGATGTTGGTCAGGAACAAGGTAAACAGAACATTCAGGAAAATTGTAACCAGGAAGATAAGCCCTGAGATGACTCCAAATTTAAAGCAGGCAACGATGAAGGTAGCAATAGAAAGATTAAATGCCATCATCAGCAGGTAGAGAAAAACATGGGTATTGCGCGCCAGGTTGACCGTGTTTCCCTTGATGGGAAGTGGCTGAATGATTGCATTCTCTGAGGTATCGAATAGGATGGTGGTGAATTCTGAAATAATCATCATGGCCATCATCACCATGATAAAGGTGTGTGCAAAATAATAAAAGGTAAAGGGTGATTTAACCATGTAAACAAACACGGCAAAAAATATCCCCATAAACATCTGGAAGATGGCTTGCTTGAACAAGGTTTTCCCCTGTTCGTTTTCCTTTTTCTTGGAATATCTGTTGGCCCGGCGATCATCAAGGGTCAGTTTAAGGCGAAGAATCTGGATGAACTGATTGTAGTCAGCGCCCATTTTTTCAATGAACCAGCGAAAGGGCGTAAAGAGTGAAAGCAGGAATCGGATCATGGCGCCTACTTTTCAAATGCGTTGATAAATGCTTCGGCTTTTTGGCCATGATTGGTATTACCGGTCAGACGGGTGAACATCTTTTCCAGGTTGTCGTCATTCGATAGCTTGTTGAGTTCATCGAAGGAACCATCGGCAATCACTTTGCCCTGGTCGATCAAAATGATGCGGTCTGAAATTTTCTCCACCACATCCATCAGGTGGGAGCTATAGAAAACCGTTTTGCCTTCACGGGCCAGGTGGATCAGCATTTCCTTGACCATGATCACTGAATTGGCATCCAGTCCTGAGAGTGGTTCATCCATAAAAATTAAATCAGGGTTGTGCAGAAGGGCAGAGCAAATTAGCACTTTCTGGCGCATGCCCTTTGAGAAAGTCGCGATGCGTTGGTGAAGATTGGGTTTCATCTCGAAAATATTCATCAGTGCAGCTGCTTTCTCGCGGGTTTGTTCAGTTCCCAGGCCACGCATCTCACCAATAAACTCCATGAATTCCATGGGTGTGAGGGATTCATATAGGACAGCATTTTCAGGAATGTAGCCAACCTGTTGTTTGATTTCGAGGGTTTGGGTACGCAGATCTTTGCCAAAGATGGTAACCTGACCCTGGAATTCACTGATTAAGCCGCAGAGAATCTTTACCGTAGTCGATTTTCCGGCGCCGTTTGGACCAATGTATCCAATAATCTGGCCTGAGGTGATCGTCAGGTCAATGCCATGAAGGACCTGCTTCTGACCATATTTCTTCTGCAGATTGTGAATTTCAATAATTATCTGGCTTTGCATAAGGGTAGATTGGTTAAATAGACGTTTCAACAAGCAAATATACATTATTACGAAAGCTTATCAAACATATTTTTGATATTCTGGTTTTATTTAATGTTTCACAATAATTTATTACGTAAATTTGATGATCTAAAACATTTATAGCCATGAAAAAAATACAATTATTGTTATTGTTTATGGGGTTATTTAGTTTTTGTTGTACCAAAACTCAAAGTAAAATGATTGATAAAACCACGGTTAAGGAACTTGATATCAATCGTTACATGGGAACCTGGTACGAAATTGCCCGTTTCCCCCATTCGTTCGAGAAAAATCTGGTGGGAGTAACTGCAACCTACAGTCAACGTGACGATGGAAAGATCAGGGTTCTTAATGAGGCCCACAAAAAGACCTTGGACGGCAGGCAAACCAAGGCAGAGGGAAAAGCTAAAATCCCCAATAAAAAGGAACCGGGCAAGCTGAAGGTCGCTTTTTTCTGGAATTTTTATGCTGATTATTATGTGCTCGAACTGGATAAAAATTACCAGTACGCGATGATCGGCAGCTCCTCTGACAAGTACTTCTGGATTTTAAGCCGTACCCCGCAAATGGATCCCAAGACCTATGAGATGTTGTTGGAAAATGCCCGCAAACGTGGATATGACCTAAAAAAGCTGATTAAGGTTCCTCAACAGGGAATTTGAACTGTTCCGCATTGTTATAACTTTGTATTACCGGGCAGGTGACTCAAAGTTACCTGCTCAGTAATGCCAGACATCTAAATTTAGTATCATGAAACCAGGAATACTTATCGCTCTTCTTTTTAGCCTTCTCCTTGGCTTACCTGAAGCTTATGCCCAGGGGACCATCCCGGCAAAGAAGGACTCAGTTACCAGGCAGAAGCTGGTTTATAAATTCAACATCAAGGATAATATTGCCCCTGCTATCTGGAGGCAAACCAAACAGGCATTTGCCGCAGCTGACACGCTCAAGGCCGATTTGTTTCTGATTCACATGAATACTTATGGCGGCACGGTAGTCGATGCAGACTCTATCCGTACCCGCATTTTGAACAGCAAAATTCCGGTAGTCGTTTTTATCGACAACAATGCCGCTTCAGCAGGGGCACTGATTTCGATTGCCTGCGATCGTATTTACATGCGAAGCGGGGGCTCCATTGGCGCTGCAACTGTGGTGAACCAGACCGGAGAGAAAATGCCCGATAAATACCAGTCCTACATGCGCTCAACGATGCGCGCCACGGCTGAATCACATGGGAAAGATACCATTGTAAGCGGTCAGGATACCATCCTTCGCTGGAAGCGTGATCCGCTGATTGCTGAAGGGATGGTGGATGAGCGGGTTTTTATTCCGGGAGTCAAAGATACAGGTAAGATCCTGACCTTTACTTCCTTGGAAGCCATGAAGAATGGATACTGTGAAGGTATTTGCGAAAACGTACATGAAGTGCTGAAGCTGAACAAGATGGAGGATGCCCATATCGTTGAATACAAACCATCAGCCATTGAACGCTTCATTGGTTTTATGGTCAACCCCATTGTCTCCGGCATATTGATCATGCTTATCCTGGGGGGCATTTATTTTGAAATGCAGGCGCCTGGAATTGGTTTTGCCCTTCTGGTGGCCATTGTGGCAGCAGTGTTGTATTTCTCGCCACTGTATCTGGAAGGCCTGGCAGCCAACTGGGAAATCATTATGTTCGTGGTCGGATTAATTCTCATTGCACTTGAAATATTTGTCGTTCCTGGCTTTGGTATAACAGGTATTTCCGGAATTACCCTGGCCTTTTCGGGATTGGTATTAAGCCTGATCAAGAATGTAGACTTTACATTTGAAAATGTGAACATGAATGATCTGCTGATTGCCCTGGTGACTGTATTTACCGGTACCATTGTTGGGATTGGGTTTGCCATTTACCTGAGCCATAAGTTATTCACCGCTCAAACAGGTCAGTTTTCCCATCTTTCACTTCACGAGGTGATGAGCCTCAAGGAGGGTTACCTGGGCATTGATCCCGAATTGCTTCCGCTAAAAGGAAAGCAGGGCATTGCAATTACAACTTTGCGCCCGTCAGGAAAAATAAACATTGATGGCAAAAGCTATGATGCACTGGCTGAATCGGGAATGATTGAAAAGGGGACCCATATTGTGGTTATCAAAGTGGAAGCAGCACAACTGTATGTGGAAGTGATTTAATGGGCGAGGAGAATGGAGCTTGGAGCTTGGTGCTGCCCCAAGCTCCATGCTCCATGCCCCTTTACTTGATGGAATATTCAGCTGAAATGACCACCCTTACATTTTTATAGAGGTCCACAGTACTGGAAGCATAACCTCCTTCTCCCGAAGATAAGGAGGCTGTACGATCGACGATAGTAAACAGTCCCTGGTTTGCTTTTTTCAGGCAATCAAGGCTTGCATCGTTCTCAGTGGCGAATTTGAGGGCAGCTTCCCTTGCTTTTTGGGTGGCTTCACTAATCATTTCAGGCTTTATATCGTTCAGCTTTGTAAAGTAAAACTGAATTGGATTGCCATATTCATTGTTTGAAATAACGACCCCAGCCTGCAATAATTCTCCTGTCATCCGGCTCACTTTCTGCACCAGATCGACATTGTTGCTACGCACCTGAATTATTTGGGTGATCAGGTAACGAGGTGAGTTCATCTGCTGGTTGTTGTCGTATTGATTGGCCCTTTTATCGATCACCGAAATGCCTTCTGTGATAATGTCATCGGTTTTAACCTGGTTTTGAATCAGGAAATCTACTACTTTATCTTTTGCCTCTTTGATCCTGGTGCTGCCTTCTATCAGGTTGTCATAAACGACCTTTGTCTGGATATTCCATACCACCAAATCAGCTTTTACTTCTCTTTCGGAGAGACCTTTTACATTCACACTGCGGTCATCCATCTTAAACCGTTGCAATGCTCTGCCAATTAAAAAAGCATTGATACCAAAACTTAGCACAAGAGCCAGTGCGATAATCCAGAAATGAGAAGTTTTCATGATTGAAGGATTGAATTGATTGGTCGAATGTAACTAAAAATGCAGCATTATCACCCGTATTTGTGATTTACTGATCACTTATTGCTGCAAATTTGATGTACCTACTTGTCATATGACCACAATAGATGGATACTTCTGGTCGAAGTCTTACGGATGGGGAAATTTTAATTCCCGAACCGCCTGGCAGCGTCCTCCATCATGGTAATGGTGGCAGTTGCTCCACAACGGCTGCAACCAACAGCCTGAACGGCCAATAGCTGGTCGAGTGTGCGCACGCCCCCGGCGGCTTTCACCTTTACCTTTGGACCGACACTTCTTTTCATCAGTTCTAAAATAGGAATTGTTGCTCCCACATAGTTATAGTCGCCATTGGCTTGTTTCACAAACCCAAAGCCCGAGGAGGTCTTCACATAATCGGCGCCCACCTGCGTACAGATCTGGCAAAGTTGGGTGATATCGGCTTCCCGGGTCACATAGTCGGTTTCGAAAATCACCTTCACAATGGCCCCCTGTTGATGGCAGGCATCTGTCACAGATTTAATTTCTTCTGTAATATAAGCCCAGTCGCCCAGGATTGCCTTGCCGATGTTGATCACCATGTCGATTTCCACCGCCCCATCTTTGCAGGCAGTTTTTGCTTCAAATACCTTTACGGCAATGGCTGAATTTCCGGATGGGAATCCAATGACGCAGCCCACCAGCACATCAGTGCCTTTGAGTAATTCAACGGCTTGTTTTACGGCATAAGGTTTTACACATACCGAGGCCACATCGTATGTTCGTGCTACGCCACATTCCCTTTTCAAATCTTCATCAGTCATGGTAGGGTGAAGGATGGAATGGTCGATCATTTTTGCCAGTTGGTATACGGTTTCATTCATGGGGACTATTTTAGTGTATTTGATTGATAGATAAAATTTTGAATTATTTAGAACTTATATTGAATTAATGGAAAGTTATAATCATACTTAAAACTTCTGTGAAATTTAGTGAAAGTTATAATCATACTTGAACTTTTAATTTAATTTACGGACTATCAAATTGTAAATAGTAAATTGTATAATAGTAAATGCTTTAAATCTTTCCCTTCAATACTCTCCAGAAATCCTCTTCTAATGCTTTCTCGTCAATCTTAATGTAGGCCTTCATCTTTCGTTGTTTGTTTTCAGGGGGAGTGGTAACTGTTCTTGTAGGCGCCAGCATCGGGTTCAAGTAAGCTTCCACCAATGCCAGATCCCACATCACACGGGTTGCATCCTGCGGATTTTGTTCCTGCCAGCGGTTTTTGAGAATCTTCTCTGCCTCAATGGATTCATCCAACTTTTGATAGGTCTCATCCCTTTTAAACTGAAGGGGATGAGCAGCCTGGAGACACATTATGGTCAGGTCAAGCCGTTCGAGGTTGAGCAGGTAATCAAAAGCATTCAGGTCGTTGCGGATATTGAACTCATTTTTGTTCCACACCTTGGTCTTGGGATCATATTGCGCACCTAGCGCGTAACAACGGATATGGGATTTAATCTCAGGTGCCAGAATCAATGCCGATGCCAGATTGGTCATTGCACCAATGGTCAGGATGTCGAGTTTCTCTTCTCCCTGAAGACTTTTGACTGCGGCAATGAGGGCCTTTGAGGCTTCCGAATTGCGTGCATCTTCCTGTCCCCAGGCGCGGCCTACCTGGCGGTCAGCACCCAGGGGGTGGGGAATGTCCAATTGTTTCAGAGCTTTCAGTATTTGCTCGTTGAGCCGCTGGCTTTCGGCAACGGTGTTCAATCCCTTGGTGTCATAGGCATTCCATTTCTCGAATACCAGCAGATCAGGATTGTTCCAGTGGGCTGAACTTAGGCCCATCAATTCAACGGAGGGATCTTTTACCAAACGAACAATGGCATACAGATCATCCATTTCATTCCCGGTATCAGCATCAAGCCATACCTTTTGCTTTTGCGCAAAGGCAGATAAAATGGAAAAGCAGGCGAGCAAAAAGAGGATATGTTTCATGTTTAAAGATAGCTATAATATCTTTAAAAGTTCAGATAATCTGCTGATTGTTGCAAAATTATTTGCCCCATCCAGGTCATGAATGATCTCATGTTGCCAGGTGACTTCAAAGGGAACATGGATGGCCTGTGCCCCAATGTTGATGACAGGCAGGATGTCCGATTTTACTGAATTGCCTACCATCAGAAACTCTTCAGGCTTAATATTCAAGTGCATCAGCAGTTTTCGGTAATTGTCTTCATGCTTATCGCTCACAATCTCAATATGATGAAAATAGTTTATCAGCCCTGACATCTGCAGTTTTCTTTCCTGATCCAGCAAATCGCCTTTGGTTACCAGGATAAAAAGATAATGTGGTTGAAGCTTTTTCAGCACTGTTTCCACATCGTCCAGTAGGGTGATGGGCATATTCAGAATGGCATTTCCCATTTCAAGGATGCTGCCTATTTCCTCGCCCTTGATTTTTCCTCCGGTGATCCTGATGGCAGTCTCGATCATGGAAAGGATAAAAGCTTTTACACCATATCCGTACAGCCCAAGGTTATTAATTTCTGTCTTGAACAACTCTTTGGCAGTTATTTCCATGTCATGTATGTATGGCTTGAGCAAGCGGCAGAATTGCTTGCCTGCATCCTGGAAATAAGGCTCATTCACCCAAAGGGTATCATCGGCATCAAAACCGATTACTTTGATCTGTTTTAGCGACATGGATAAGTTTTAAGTACGCAAATAATCCTGATAGCTATCGGGACTGAGTGGAAAGATACAAAAAGAAAACCATTGCTGCCGAATTTGCGGATAGCGGATATTGAAAGTTGTTTCTATTGCGGAATTTGTTCTACCAGAATTTTATTTCCAGCTTTGTCGTAATAGGTACAAGTAATTTCATCAAGACTAACAACCCACTTTTCAATTCCTGTTTCTGCACAGTGCTTGCAAAACGTAAAGTAGTCTGTTTCCCCTAGCTGATGAATTTTCAGAGAATGACTGAACTTTTTGCTGTCACTGATATCACTAATTGTCAGGTTTCCATATTGAGCTTGAGATATGGTATGATAGTCATTTTTACCAAAGTATTCTGTATGGCTATCGATGACCCATGTTTCAAATGCCGTTACTCCCATTTGTTTTATTTCCTGAATGTATAGAGGAAAGTCTGCGCCTGATTTTACTTTTTCGTGAGCTTGGTCAATTTGATCTATTGTAAACATTTTTCTTTGTTTTTAATTGTTGAATGACTAGTTGAAATACAAGTAATCCTCACTCATTACCTCAGGTTTATTAATCCAATTGCAAAATATTCAAACGATAAAAACTACAGATCAAAGATCTCTCCCTTAAATAGTCGGGATTGCAAATCCCGACTAACGGACATCCCGACTAACTATTACCAATTTCTTCTGCCAGCCCGATGAGAAGCCCTTCTGTTCCCCGAATGTAGCAGAGCCGATACGAGTTCTCGTACTGCACCACCTCTCCAACGAGTTGAGCGCCATGCTTAATAAGCCTGGATACCATCTCGTCAATGTCTTCAACGGTGAACATGACCCGTAAATAACCGAGAGCGTTTATAGGCGCAGTCCGGTGATCTGAGATCGTAGCCGGGGTAATAAATCGGGAAAGCTCTATCCGGCTATGGCCATCGGGGGTAACCATCATCGCAATCTCTACACGCTGAGAGCCCAGACCGGTAACGCGACCAGCCCATTCTCCCTCGATGGTGGCCCGCCCTTCGAGCTTCAGGCCTATCTCGGTGAAAAAAGAGATGGCATCTTCGAGGGATTTTACAACGATACCGACATTGTCCATTCTGAGTAATTTGTTGCTTGCCATAGTTTTATCTCCTTATCAATTAAAAATCATCAAGGAAATTAGCGACTTCATGTTGGGTGGTTCATACCACATGAAGTTCTATTTATTTGGTGCGCAATAGGTTATAAGAATGTCAGTCCGACTTTTTTATTCAGACCCTTCTCGAAAATCCGAATTAGTGTCGATAATTGAATATTGCCTTTAGCGTTTTCAATTTTTGAAATATAGCTTTTCTTAGTTCCTGCTTTTATTGCAAGTTGTTCTTGAGTCAAATTCGCAGCTTTTCTAGCTTCCTTAAGCATCTCGCTTACAATGAACATTTGAGCACCTTCTTCATATTCATTTCGGCTTTCAGTCCCAATTTTACCGTGCTCCTTTTCTATGAGTTCATCAAATGTTTTTATCCCTTTATATTCAGTCATGTTTTTATTTTTTAGATTCAAAATACTCTTTTTTTATCCTCATTGCCTTTTCAATCTCATCCCATGAAATATGATTTGTCGACTCATACGCTAAAAGTTATCTCTAAAGATAACAAATCTTTTTTGAATAACAAATTTATTAGTGAAATTCCAGTTTGACTGGTCTGAATTCAAGAGGCATAAAAAAGGCCGTCCCATACTTCAATGAGACGGCCTTTAAAGTCATTATTTATTATTATCCCAATTCAACTACTACTAAATGCGTTGTTCCTTCCTGGAATAAAGGCAAGACATTTGACTCATAGTTCTTCCCGTCGATGGTGACTTTTAGGACCCCTTTGCTGATATGATTCGGATTGATCACCTTAATCTGGTAGGTGGCCCCTCTGAACTTACGGGTCACTTCAAATCCATCCCATTGGACGGGGATGCAAGGGTCTACTTTCAATCCATCATAGTCGGGTTGAATACCCAGAATAAACTGGCTGATGGCATAGAAATTCCAGGAAGCGGTGCCCGTCAGCCAGGAATTCTTGGCTTCTCCCGGTTTGGATGAATCTTTACCGGCTACCATCTGGGCATACACGTAGGGCTCTGTTTTGTGCAGTTCGCTGATGTCTTCCAGGTAGGAGGGACAAATCTTCCTGTAATATTCCCATGCCTGGTCACCCCGGCCAATGACCGTTTCGCCAATCATGATCCATGGATTGTTGTGACAGAAGATCCCTGCATTTTCCTTGTATCCGGCCGGGTAGCTTGAAATTTCGCCGTATTCGATGTAGTATTTGGTGAAGGCAGGGTTGTTCAATACAATCCCGAATTCAGTATCCATGCGTTCTTTTACAGAGTCTAAGGCTTTTTCACACAAGCCTTCCTCCTTGCCAATACCGGCCATGGTGCACCATCCATTGGATTCGATGAAGATCTTGCCTTCTTCGTTCTCCTGGCTGCCGATCTTGCGGCCGTAGTAGTCGTAAGCGCGGATAAACCATTCGCCGTCCCAGCCGTGCTGCCTGACAGCCTCAATCATGTTGTCGACATCTTTCTGTGCACGGGCAGCTTCTTCCGTATTCCCCAGCTTTTTGCACAAGTCAATATAGTCACGTCCGTAGATCACGAACAAACCTGCAATCATCAGGGATTCAGCTTTCGATCCTTCGGTCTTGTTCTCGGTAGTCTGGAATGATTCATTCGGGTCGTTCGAGAAACAGTTCAGGTTTAAACAATCGTTCCAGTCGGCACGTCCAATAAGAGGCAATCCATGAGGACCGAGGTTGTTGACCACATGATCAAACGACACGGTCAGGTGATCGAACAAGGTACGCGCTACACTCATATCGTTGTCGAATGGTACCATTTCCCTGAGGATGCCGAAATCGCCGGTTTCCTTGATGTAGCTGATCGTTCCCAGAATGAGCCACATGGGGTCATCGTTGAATCCGCCGCCAATGTCGTTGTTCCCTTTCTTGGTCAGTGGCTGGTACTGGTGATAGCAACCCCCATCCTGGAATTGAGTCGAGGCAATGTCGATGATACGTTCACGTGCACGCTCTGGAATCTGGTGTACGAAGCCAATGAGATCCTGGTTCGAATCCCGGAATCCCATTCCACGGCCAATGCCACTTTCAAAGTAGGAGGCCGAACGCGAGAAGCAGAAGGTGATCATACACTGGTACTGATTCCAGATATTGACCATTCGGTCGAGTTTATCATCTCCCGAATTGACGGTATAAATGCTCAGCAAATTCTTCCAATATTCTTTCAGGTCGTCAAAGGCGGCATCCACCTTTTCAGCCGTGTTAAAGCGTGCAATGGTCTCTTTGGCCTTGGTCTTATTGATCACCCCTTTTGATTCCCACTTCTCTTCCTCGGCATTTTCAACATAGCCCAATAAGAAGACAAAATCCCTGGATTCGCCGGGCTGAAGTTCAACTTCAATGTAATGGGATGCAATGGGCGACCAGCCATGGGCTTCGGTATTGCGTGCTTTGCCTTCGGCCACCACCTGTGGGGACTCGAATCCGTTGTAGAGTCCAAAGAATGATTCGCGGTCAGTATCATAGCCCTGGACCTCACTGTTGACCGAATAGTAGGCATAATGATCACGGCGTTCCTTGTATTCTGTTTTGTGATAAAGCACTGATCCATCTATTTCCACTTCACCGGTCGAGAAGTTGCGCTGGAAGTTTTCCATATCCGCCGCCGCGTTCCACAAGCACCATTCGGTAAAAGAGAAGAGTTTAAGTTTCTTTACTTCCGAAGAGTTGTTGGTAAGGGTGAGTTTCTGTACTTCCGCCCATGTTTTCAGGGGAACAAAAAACAGCACCTTGGCCGATACCCCATTCTTTACCCCTTCGATGGTGGTATAATTCATTCCATGACGACATTCGTACTTGTCGAGCGGGGTTTTGCAGGGCTTCCAGCCGGGCGACCAGACCGTTTCTTCATCTTTGATGTAGAAGTAGCGACCGCCGCTGTCCATGGGAACATTGTTGTAGCGGTAGCGGGTCAGCCTGCGGAACTTGGCATCTTTATAAAATGTATATCCGCCAGCGGTGTTCGAGATCAAGGAAAAGAAATCTTCATTGCCCAGGTAGTTGATCCAGGGCCAGGGAGTTTGAGGATTGGTGATCACATATTCCTTTTGTGAATCGTCAAAGAATCCGAATTTCATAAGCTGTTAATTTATGGTTATAATTTTAATAATCAATTGGTTTGAATATAAATGTACTTTGCCCACACCAGGTCGGAAATGAATTTTACAGGTTCAATCTGAATCTAAATCCATCTTGTTGTAAAAGTAACAAAAACTATCTATTAACAAGCCAAAAGTCAATCAAAAATAATGTAGTCAACTTCATAAAAAGCTGAACAAACCCTACATACCTTGCTTCTGTAATGTAACTGTATTGTATCTGTAATGTATCTGTAATGAGCAATACAGATACATTACAGATAGATT
>DASXUZ010000260.1:0-42215 GCA_036504555.1 Prolixibacteraceae bacterium
AAATATGTGTAGAAATTCTTTGTGTAGAAAACCTAAAAATTGTTTCATCGGAGCGTTTAAATTTTAGAGTTTGTTGTTCGGCCTCCAAGGCGAGTGATCATTGTGACTGATCACTGTGTCTTATTCTGTATTTCTGGCTATTTTCAAAAATACTTCATCCATATTCTTGACTGAATACTGTAGCTTCAAATTCTCGGGTGTGTCAAGGGCTTCAATGCGGCCATTGTTCATGATCGATACCCGGTTGCAGTACTCCGCTTCGTCCATATAATGGGTAGTCACAAAAACGGTAATCCCACGGTCAGCAGCTTCGTAAATCAGGTCCCAGAATTTGCGCCGTGTAATGGGATCGACACCTCCTGTAGGTTCATCCAGGAAAACGATCCTGGGCTCGTGAAATATAGCCACTGAAAATGCCAGCTTTTGTTTCCATCCCAGTGGCAATGATCCAATCAAGGTGTCTTTTGACGATTCGAGGTCAAGATTTTGGAGCAATACATCTTGTCTTGCCTTGCGGTCAGAGGGAGAAATGCCATATATACCTGAGAAAAACCTGATATTTTCGGTAATGGTCATGTCTTCATACAATGAAAATTTCTGGCTCATATAACCAATGTTTCTTTTGACTTTCTCCGTTTCCTTGTAAATATCGAATCCAGCTACTTTTACTTCCCCGGAAGTGGGAGCGGAGAGGCCGCACAATATTTTCATGGCAGTTGTTTTTCCAGCTCCATTGGCCCCCAGGAACCCGAAAATCTCACCTTGGTAAACCTCAAAGTTCAGGTGGTCGTTGGCAACAAAACTTCCAAACTTCTTTACCAGATTTTTTACTTCAATTACTTTGTCCTTCATATTATACTATTTAACCACAGAGTTACACAGAGTGATGCACAGAGTGTTTTATGAGTTATTTAATTTGCCAATCGTTTAATCCCATTTTTCAAAGATGAAACATTGAAGTTCAGAAGAAGTCCTATTTTGCATCCGGATAATTTTAGGTAAGTTAATACTTGAGCAATATGAACATCGGTAAAAGCTTCAATCGACTTAATTTCAATTACAACCCTGTCCTCAACCAATAAATCCATCCGATAACCTGCGTCTAATCTTATCTCCTTATAAACAAGAGGTAATAATTTCTGTCTTTCCACTTTTAATCCTGCTTGTTGCAATTCATAGTACAAACATGCTTCGTAAGCGCTTTCCAATAATCCCGGTCCAAGCGAAGAATGAATAGTAAAGGCACATTTAAGTATTTGTTCGGTAAGTTGGTTAATTTCCATGACAAAATATTTTAATCTTTAAACTCATTAAAACTCTGTGCTTTACTCTGTGAAACTCTGTGGTTAAACCGATTGATCATTGTTCTGCCATCATCTCCATAAATACATCTTCAATCGTTGGTTGAATGTCGAAAATTTCGAGGTTTTTATGATTGTTTTTAAGCAGAAACCCTTCAAATTCGGTGGCTTCCACATCGTCTTGTTTTCCCGTCACATGCAGATATTGTCCGAAAGCATAGGCAGAATCCGTTTTATCGTAAGAACGTAAATCCTGAATCAGTCGGTGCATTTCGTTGGACCGGATGGCATACAGTTTACGGTTGTAATTTTCAACCAGTCCCTTGGGGGTATTGATATCAAGAATTTTCCCTTTTTGCATCAGTGCCACCCGATTGCAAAGATTGGCTTCGTCCATGTAGGGTGTTGAAACCAAAATGGTAATTCCTTTGGCTTGCAGATTTTTAAGCATATCCCAGAATTCTTTTCGCGAAACGGCATCGACTCCCGTGGTTGGCTCATCGAGTACCAGTATTTCAGGTTTATGAATCAAGGCACACGAAAGGGCCAACTTTTGTTTCATCCCGCCTGAAAGTTTTCCAGCCAAACGCTTTTTGAAAGGCTCGATCTGAATATAAATATCTTTGATTAGCTCATAGTTTTCAGCCACGGTAGTTTTAAAAACAGTGGCAAAAAAGTTCAGGTTTTCCTCCACGGTCAGATCCTGGTAAAGGGAAAACCGTCCAGGCATGTATCCAACCATATTCCTGATTTGCCTGTAATCTTTGATGACATCGAATCCTCCCATGCTGGCTTTGCCATCATCCTGGATGAGCAGGGTCATCAGGATTCGCATCAGGGTAGTTTTGCCTGCTCCATCGGGGCCAATCAATCCAAAGAGTTCTCCTTTTTGCACTTCAAACGAAATGTCGCTTACGGCCTGGATCTCTTTATACGATTTGCTGATATGCTCAACGTTGATCATGTGTCTTTAATAGTTTCAAGTTCAAAGTTCCAAATTCAAAATTTCAATGCAGGTTTAAAGTTTCAGGTTCAAAGTTTCAGGTTCCAAATAATGCGCGTTTATGAGTTGATTTTCTCATTTTCTCATTTTCTCACCTTCTCACCTTCTCTCAATTCCATATCCCTTACCCCATAATTAGAATATCACTTCGCCTGGCATCCCGATTTTCAGTGCCCCATTGTTGGCAACCACTACTTTGAGAGCATACATCAGTTTCACGCGTTCTTCCTTGGTTTGAATGATCTTGGGGGTGAATTCAGCCTCCGATGAAATCCAGCTGATTTTTCCTGTGAAGGATTGCATTTCTTCGGTCCCATTGTCGATGAGCACTTTTACCTCATTGCCTAATTTTACTTTCGGCAGTTGAGCTCCTGAAACATATACTTTGAGCTCCAGAGTCGATAGATCGGCCATTTTCAGGATTGGCTTTCCTGGGGTGGCCAGTTCGCCCATTTCAAGATAAGTTTCAAGAACAGTTCCGGTGATCGGGCTTTTAATCCTGAATTTTGTGAGCTGCTCGTCCAACAGGTCGGCTTGTTTTCTGATGACATCCATTTCGCTGGCGATCAGCTGGAATTGAGTGTTTGTACTTGTAATCTGTTTGTCCAACACGTTCACCTGCCCGTTGATGTCATCCATCTGTTGCTGGGTAGCAGCCTGGTCGGTAAACATTTTAGAAATTCGTTGCTGGGTGGTAAGTACGTTTTTCTTCTGTTCCTTCAGCACGTTGATCTGGGCCGATACATTTTGTTTTTTTGTTTCACTGGCCGAAAGTTGCGCCAAGGTTTGCTGTTTCTTCAAGATCAGTTCGGTGGTATCGATCAGGGCAATGGTTTGACCAGATTCGATTTTATCGCCTTGCTTCACTTCCATCGTCAGTAACTTCCCGGCAGCTTCTGATGAAACGATGGTCTCAACAGCTTCAAAATTTCCATAGGCATCAGAAGTAGGTTTCCCATTTTTGCAGGCTCCCAACAGCAGAACCGACAGGGCAATGATTTGTATTTTTCTCATCATGATATAGTTGTGTTTGATTAAATTATTGAATTCCCCGGATGTTCTCCAGTTTTATCTGGGCTTCCTTTAATTGAATCTTGTGTGTTTCCAAGGTAAGCCTGGCTGTTATTTCAGCGTTCAGATCCTGAATATAATCGGCCGTGTTGATCGCTCCGTTCTCCAGTTTGGAGGCTGAGGCTTTGGTGATACGTTCGCGAATCTGGATCAATTCAGAATCCGTTTTCAGGAGCCTTGAGAGCTGATCAATTTGTTTGTTCTGCTGGTCAGAGGCCAGATCAATGTTGCGAACAAATGATTCCTGTTTTGTCTGAACAATTTCCTGTTGCAGTTTCAGCACCTGGCGCTGCCTTGAAGTGTTTTTCCAGTCCAGTACGTTCCAGTTAAATCCCAATCCAACCAGGTAATACGTGTCGAATTCATTGTTGAGCATATTCAATCCCGGCTTCCCGTAACCTGCCTGCCCAAAGCCGAAAAGTTTCGGGTTGCGCTGTTTTTTCAGGATTTCTGATTGAACGTTTAGCAGGTCTGTCTGTCTGGCGAAAAGATCTATTTCAGGTCGCTTCAATTCATTGTCCATCCCTTTTGGTTCAGTTGTCAATTCCATGTTTTGCAGGTGATCCACCGCTTTGCCTGTTAGGATCGCCAGTCCTGAGAGAACCGCTTCCCTGTTGCTTTCCAATTCAAGCACCATTTGATCAGTTTTGACCATATCGGCCAAGAGTTGATCGAGTTCAGAAGAAAGCATCATCCCGTTTTTAACGGCTGACTCCATCATTTTACGCCGCTCGGTCAATGTTCCATTTTTCTTTTCCAGGATGTTCAGGTTCTCCTGTATCAGGAAAGAAGTGAAATAGAACTGGTTGACTTTTTCTTTTAGCTGGTACAATTCAACTTTTACCTGTTGCTGATTGCCCGCATTTTCAGTTTCGTTGATTAATTCCCTGGCCTTGTTCAATCCTCCATCCCAGATGGTTTGCTTTAAATCGAGGTAAAATTTGTACTGATCCTTGTCGGCAGTCTGGATATTCATGTTGGGAATTGAAATGCCTATTTTGGTCACATCTGATTGGTAAGTGGCCTGGCCGTTGAGCGTGAGCTGAGGCAAAAGTGAAGTGGCATTGTTTTCATTCTTCAGGTTTAGAATCTGCTGGTAGAGGTCCGATTGTTTTAAAACAGGATGGTTTTCTCTCGCCCATGCCTGGCATTGTTCAAGGCTTACTGCTTCCTGGGCCATCAGATAGGTCGGAAATATTAGCAAGAGGAACATGAATTGAATGGTTTTCATTCTCATTGTATTTGATTTTTGATTACGATGGCATTGATGACAAATTCCTTGATCACTTCAGCCCGCTCTGCGTAAAAAGCTTCCAGTTCGGAAGGATTGTCCTTAAATAGTATAAAACTCAAGATAGGACGGGCGGCAAAGGGGAAAACACACATGGAGATGATATTTGATACCAGGTGTTGGGGTTTTATCCGAATGATCTCTCCACGATCGATGGCTTGCTGAATCTGGTCAAAAAGAACTTGCGGATTTAATCCGAATTTGACCACCAGTTTAAATAAGCCCGAAGGATCACGGTTGAGTTCTTTCATCACAAAGCCAGGAATAAAGGGATGCTTGATCAGCAAATCGATATAGGCATCGATTATCTGTTCAATTTTGCTGACAATTCCTGCTTCTGACTGAAGAATATTCATAATTTTGGGGAATGCCATTTTAATGACCCCTGAAAAGATGGCTTCAAACAAACGCTCTTTTGATCTGAAATAATAATGTAAAAGAGCTTTATTGATTCCAGCTTCGTCAGCAATTTCCTGCATCCTGGCACCTTCCATTCCTTTGATCACAAAGACATTCCTGGCAGCTTCCAGTATTTTTTCTTCCGTGGTATCCTTTTTTGTTTCCATTTTTCTAATTGGTTTAACTATGTGGTTAAATCATGTGGTCAAAAGTAGAAAGTGAAAATGACATTTCCAAGGGTTTAACCAAAATATTTAACCAGATGGTTAAAAACGGGCAATCGCCTTTCCAAACCTTGTATTTTCAACTCCCAATGGAATCAGGATGAAGTCTATTCTTACCCAAGATTTGTTGCAAAACATTGGCCAATTGATGGGTTTAAAAAACCATGGATCTTATGGAATGATTAAAAAAATGGGTAGGTAATAAAAAGTACAATTTTTTACCGGGCTAATCCTATTGTTCTTAATTTAAAAATGGTAATTTTGATCTTGTGTCGTTTAAGGATAGACATTCAATGTTCAATTATCTTATGTATTCAGGATTAGAATAATAACCAATAAAATTTATTGCTATGGCAAAAGGAGTAGATACCCGAAAGAACGAGAAAAAGGAACCTACAAAAACATTAAAGGAAAAAAGGTTAGAGAAAAAGGCCAAAAAAGACAAAAAATAATGTTTTTTTAGCTTGAATACTTCTATTCTTTTTATTTCGTTCAGTAAAGAGCCGGATATTTATCCAGCTCTTTACTTTTTTAGGAAAGTAACCAAATTTAATAGGTTTATCTTTTAGAAATTATGGTTATCTTTCAGCACCAATTTATAACCCAACAACCTCAAAGGATATGATAAGTAAAATCGCAATTCGACCTCTTGTTTTTCTGCTGGCTATGGCTTTTGTAGTGTCATGCACTACCCCAAAACCCAAGAATGAGGGATGGATTCAATTGTTTAACGGAAAAGATTTAAAGGATTGGAACATCAAAATAACAGGGTTCCCCTTGAATGAAAATTATGGGAATACGTTCAGGGTTGAAGACAGCTTGCTGAAAGTGAGGTATGATCAGTACAGTAAATTTGATGGTCATTTCGGACATATTTTTTACAAGAATCCTTATTCTCATTACAAAATACGTGTCGAATACCGCTTTGTCGGAGATCAATGCCCTGGTGGAGCCGAGTGGGCCTATCGCAACAGCGGCATCATGATTCATGGACAAAGTGCACAAAGCATGGAACTGAACCAGGATTTCCCGGTTTCCATTGAAGTTCAATTGTTGGGCGGGAACGGCAAAGACGAGCGGTCGAACCTGAACGTTTGTACACCGGGGACCAATATCGTGATGAACGATTCCTTGTGGACGCAGCATTGTACCAATTCAACTTCTAAAACATATCATGGTGACCAATGGGTAACTGTCGAGGTGGAAGTACAGGGCGATTCGATTATTCGCCACCTGATCGATGGAAAAACAGTGATGGAATACACCCAGCCACAGTTGGATGACCGGGACCCAAGTTTTCAGAAACTGCTCCCGCCGGATAAGAATAAACTGTTGAAAAAAGGGACTATTTCATTGCAGGGCGAAAGTAACCCCGTTGATTTCAGAAAGGTTGAATTGCTCAACCTGGGCGATGAATGTGAATAAAAAAACGAATTACACGAATTGACACGAATTACATGATATTAATAATCAGGGTAAATTCGTTAGATCAGTGTTCCGGTTTTTCTTTTTTTCTATAAATCAGAGTACTTTTTTTCTTTTTTATTATCATATCCGCCTTCAAGCATAAGTTGAGTATCTAAATAATAGATTAAATTTGCGGGACATAAAAAAACTGGTATTACAATAGGTTTTCAATATACAACCATCAACAAGGAGAAAAGCAGATGAAACGAGATAAAATAGTGATTGGAATTTCACAGGGCGACATCAACGGTATTGGGTACGAAGTGATTATTAAAACTTTGATGGAGCCCCGTATTCTTGAAATGTGTACTCCCATTGTTTATGGATCGCCCAAAGTGGCGGCCTACCATAAAAAAGCCCTGAACATTGAAACCTTTAATTTCAATCATATCCGAACTGCCAGCGAGGCTGATTCCCGAAAAGCAAACATCATCAACTGCATCGACGACAATATCCGGGTCGAGCTGGGCAAATCGAGTGAGATGGCTGGTGAAGCATCCTACCTGGCTTTGGAAAAGGCGGTTGAAGACCTGAAAAATGGGGAAATTGATGCATTGATTACCGGGCCTATCAATAAAGACAACATTCAATCGGACAAATTTAACTTCCCGGGGCATACTGAATATTTGGCAGAGCACTTTAAGGCCCGCGATTTCGTGATGCTCATGGTCAGTGAATCCATGAAGGTGGGAGTAGTCGTTGGGCATGTTCCACTTTCGGAAGTAGCATCGAAAATTACCAAGGGAGCCATCGTGAATAAATTACGTATTATCAACCAATCACTTGAGAGGGACTTTTTTATTAAAAGACCGCGGATCGCTGTCCTTGGGCTGAATCCGCATGCCGGGGATAATGGATTGCTGGGAAAAGAAGAGATTGATGTCATTATCCCGGCCATTCAACGGGCTAAAGACGAAGGTATCATCGCTGTTGGCCCGTATCCTGCTGATGGATTCTTTGGCTCAGGCGATTTCGTGAAATTTGATGCCATTCTTGCCATGTACCACGACCAGGGACTGATTCCTTTTAAAATGGCCTCATTCGATCGTGGTGTCAACTTTACCGCAGGGCTGCCCATCATTCGGACTTCACCCGCACATGGAACCGCTTTCGATATTGCAGGCGAGGACAAGGCTTCACCTGATTCATTCCGCGAAGCCCTGTATCTGGCCATCGATATTCACAAGAACAGAACATTGTACAAGGAAATTACCAAAAATCCTTTGAAAAAATACGAGATCAACCAGGGACAGGTTGATGAATCTATTGACTTTGAGGCTATTGATGGAGGAATTTAATTTTTAGCTTATGTATGAATATATAAAGGGTGTCGTTTCTTCACTAAAACCATCCCATATTATTCTGGAAGCCAATTCGGTGGGCTATTTTGTCAATATCTCGCTGAATACTTACACCCAGCTGCATGGTAAAGAATCCACCAAGTTATTCATCCACCAGGTCATCCGCGAAGATGCCCACCTGCTGTATGGTTTTTTTACCGAAGCTGAACGTGAGCTTTTCAGAATGCTGATCTCGGTCAGCGGCATCGGTTCAAACACAGCAATTATGATGTTTTCGTCCCTGTCACCCGAGGAGATCAGAAATGCCATCCTGACAGAAAACATCAATCTACTGAAAAGTATCAAGGGCATTGGGATCAAGACAGCCCAACGCGTGATCATCGATTTAAAAGATAAAGTAGGAAAGTCGCCTGCAAGTGATCAAATTATAGCTTCAGAAGACAATACATTGCGAAACGAAGCGTTATCAGCATTGATAATGCTTGGGTTTGCCAAGAAACCGGCCGAAAAAGAAGTGGATAAAATTTTAACCACCAATCCTAAACAGTCAGTTGAAAGTGTAATAAAACAAGCACTTAAAAGCCTTTAATCAGAAAAGCTTCGGGAATTGAAAAAGTACTGTAGAAACATACTTCTAATTAGCATTGTGTCATTTGTGGATGCTTTTGGTGGAAATCCCCTGGAATCAAAGACAACCATCAGAGATTACAATTCAATGACTGTGAGGGATATCCCAGCCGATACGGTCAGGATTGACACTACAGGGGTATTGCCCTATCACTTTGAGGATGAGCCTGCTTTTGCCTTTCCTGATAAAAAGGACAGTGCCAAACTGTTTCTTAGAAAACCTTCAAATATCAAGACAGAGATTGAATATGATCCGGTTACCGGGGAGTATAATTTTACAGAAAAGGTAGGGGATCTGAATTTCAGGTTGCCCAAAACCATGACCAAAAAGGAGTTTCAGAAATACGATTTTGAACAATCGGTACAAAATTATTGGCGCAACCAGACAAAGATCAAAGGGATTGAAGATAAAGGAGGATTGATTCCAAAATTAACCGTTGGCGGCGAAACCTTCAGTAAAATATTCGGGAGTAATACCATTGATATTCGGCCACAAGGGTATGTGGAGGTAAGTTTTGGTTACCAAATGAATGCAACTGAAAATCCCTCGATCCCAGTTCGTTTGCGTAAAGTGCCCACTTTTGATTTCGATCAGAAAATCCAGATGAATGTGATGGGCAAGATTGGCGACCGGATGGAAATGCGGGTGAATTACAATACCGAGGCTACCTTTGATTATGAGAATAAAATGAACCTGGGATACACCGGTGATGAGGACCAGATTATCAAGAAGATTGAAGCCGGGAACGTATCCCTGCCATTGAACGGGTCACTGATCACCGGGGGATCGAACCTTTTCGGGGTAAAAACCGAGATGCAGTTTGGAAAGCTGAACCTAACGACCATTTTTTCGCAGCACAAGGGCGAAACCCAGGTCGTGGAGTCGGAAGGGGGCGCACAAAAGAAATCATTTGAAATTGCTGCATCTGATTATGATGCCAATCGTCACTTTTTCCTTGCGCAATATTTTAGGGAGAGTTACAACGAAGCGCTGCAAACCCTGCCAATTGTGCGGTCATCAATAACGATCAACAAGATTGAGGTTTGGGTTACCAATAAATCCAGCAATTTTAAGGAAGCCCGCAATATTCTTGCTATGATGGATTTGGGTGAACATCGCGGAAATGACGCCCTTCATCCGAATATCTATAATCAAATCGGGGATTTCCAGGAAACTTCCGGATTGCAATACCCTGAAAGTGTATACCCTTTTAACGGGGCCAACGGTCTTTACCAGCAATTGATTACAACCTATGCCGGGATCCGTCAGTCTGATAATATCAACAAGACACTTTCTCCATTGGCAGCATCCAGATTTAGTGGTGGACAGGATTTCGAGAAAATTGAACAGGCGCGCTTGCTGAGCGAATCAGAATATACCATCAACCCCAATTTGGGGTATATCTCCCTAAGATCAGCCCTGAATTCAGATGAGATTCTGGCAGTAGCATTCAATTATACGGCCAATGGGAAAACCTACCAGGTAGGAGAGTTTTCGACCGATGGGATCAATGCACCGGAAACCCTTGTATTGAAACTATTGAAGGGAACCAATTTATCCCCCAAGATTCCAACCTGGAAACTGATGATGAAAAACATTTACGATCTGAATGCTTATCAGTTGACCAAAGATGAGTTTGTTTTGGACATCATGTACCAGGACGACCAGAAGGGCACTTACATCAATTACCTTCCCGAGGGAAACCTGAACGGCCATATTTTATTAAATGTATTGAACCTCGATAAACTGAATTCCCAGCTTGACCTGATGCGCGATGGGGTGTTCGACTTTGTGGAGGGCATTACAGTGAGTTCTGCCTCGGGGAAGATCATCTTTCCCGTGCTTGAACCCTTTGGAAAGAATCTGGCCGATTCAATAGGCGATCCGGCACTGATACAAAAATATGTCTATCGTACTTTGTACGATTCCACGCTTACGGTTGCAGAGCAGGATGCCGAGCACAACAAATTCAAATTAAAAGGTTCATACAAAGGATCTTCCAGTTCAGAGATCATGGCTCCCTCGCAGAACCTGGCAAAGGGGTCTGTCAAGGTAACTACCGGAGGCCGGACACTGACCGAGAATGTGGATTATACGGTGGATTATGCGTCTGGAATTGTAAAAATCATCAATTCGGGATTGCTCGAGTCGGGTTCACCCATCCAGGTATCCACCGAGAGCCAGGATTTATTTAGCATGCAGCGTAAGACAATGATCGGGGCACATGCCAACTATGCCTTCAGTGATCGGTTTAATTTGGGTGCTACTGTCTTGCACATGCAGGAGAGGCCCCTGACCCAGAAGGTGAATTATGGCGATGACCCCATCTCCAATACAATGCTTGGTCTGGATATCAACTATTCCAATGAATCGAGGCTTTTGACCAGGCTGGTCGATAAATTACCATTCTATTCTACCAAGGCGCCATCATCCATCTCATTTGATGGTGAAGTTGCCCAGTTGATTCCGGGTCATTCAAAGGTGATTAATAAAAGCGGAACCGTTTACATTGACGACTTTGAGGCCACCAAAACATCGATTGATCTCAAAACCCGTTCCGCATGGGTGTTGGCCAGTACTCCGCAAAAGCAGACTCAGCCTGGTAAGTTTCCAGAAGGTGAATCCAACGACAATCTGGATTATGGTTTTAACAGGGCCAAGATTGCCTGGTATGAAATAGATCCACTGTTTCTGCGAAATAGCCCTACTACACCGGATTATATAAAAAACAACAAGGAAATTCAGTCGAACAACCTGGTGCGTGAAGTATATGAAAAAGAAATATTCCCTGACAGGGAAACGCCTGTAGGGCTCCCAACCAATATACCCGTATTTGATCTTGCTTTTTATCCAGCAGAAAAGGGACCGTATAATTTTGATACCGGGGCATCCACTGTTTCACAGGGGGTTAATCCAGATGGAACTTTAAAGGCTCCTGAATCGCGCTGGGGAGGTATTATGAGGCGCATCGAGACCAGTGATTTTGAGGCCGCCAACATTGAATTCATCGAATTCTGGGTCATGGATCCCTTCGTAAACGATTCGCTGGAAACGGACAAGGGAGGAGATTTGTATTTTAACCTTGGTGATGTTTCAGAAGATGTGTTGAAAGACTCACGAAAATCTTTTGAGAATGGTCTGCCCATTACGCCCGAAGTAACCAATGTAGATTCAACGCTATGGGGGCGGGTTTCGACCCAGCAATCCCTGGTGAGGGAGTTTGATAACAATACCACCAGCCGGAAATTCCAGGATATAGGTTTTGATGGTTTGAATGACAATGATGAAAGGAGTTTTTATCAGAGTTACCTGGAATCCATGAAAGGTATTCTGGATCAGACTGCACTTGCCAAAGTAGAAGCCGATCCTGCAGCGGATGATTACCATTATTACCGTGGATCGGATTTCGATAAGGATCAAGTGGGGATTCTGGAACGATATAAAAACTTCAATGGTCCTGATGGAAACTCCCCGACCACAGAAATGTCACCTGAATCCTATCCTACAACCTCCTCCAGCATTCCGGATATGGAGGATATCAATGGCGACAATACCTTGAATGAATACGAAAGGTATTATCAGTACAAAGTCAGTATTCACCGCGAAAACATGGTCATTGGACAAAATATGATTGCCGATATCAAGGAGTCAGATGTCAAGCTGAAAAATGGAAAAACGGAAAAAATTAAATGGTACCAGTTCAAGGTACCGGTAAAAACTCCCAATGACGGGGTATATGGTTCTATCAGCGATTTTAAATCGATCCGGTTTATGAGGATGTTCATGAAAGGATTCGCTCAGCCGACTGTTCTTCGTTTTGCTACCCTGGACCTGGTAAGGTCAGAATGGCGAAAATACACCAAAGATGTGGACGGAAAACTGAACAACTCTTCACCAACGACTCAATTTGATGTTTCAGCCGTCAATATTGAAGAAAATGGAAGTCGTCAACCCATTCACTATGTCCTGCCTCCGGGAATCGAAAGGGTCATAGATCCTGCCAACCCACAACTTCGGCAATTGAACGAACAGTCGTTGCTGTTGCGCGCCCTTGATTTAATTCCAGGTGATGCCCGTGCTGCCTACAAAAACCTGAGCATGGACTTTCGTAATTACAAACGCCTTCAGATGGAAGTTCATGCTGAAGCCATTGAGGGTGCTCCGCTTAAAGACAACGAACTTTCATTGTTCGTGCGGATTGGTTCAGATTATTACAACAATTATTACGAATATGAAGTGCCCTTGTCGCTTACAGCCCCGGGACTATACAAGAGTGAAATCGAAAGTGACCGCTATGCAGTTTGGCCAGATGCCAACCGTATCGATCTAAGTTTGACTGCATTTACCGACCTGAAGCTGAAGCGAAATGATGACGTTCGTCAGGCTGGTTCTAACGCCAGTATGACCCAGGAATATGTCGTGGCGGATGGAATCCGTACCTTAAAAATCAAGGGAAATCCAAATTTGGGCAATGTGGAGGTGATGATGGTGGGTATTCGCAACAGTGCGGGTGAAACCAAGGACCCCAAAGGACTTTCAACAGAAGTTTGGCTCAATGAATTGCGTTTGTCTGATTTTGAAGAAGGAGGCGGTTGGGCTGCTACCGGCAGGGTTACAGCTCGATTGGCTGATCTGGGTTCAGTCATTTTTGCCGGAAGAACCCGTAGTGCCGGCTTTGGGAGCATCGATCAGAAAGTGAACCAGCGTGCCATGGATGATCTGGTAGAAATGGACATTTCGGCCAACCTGGAGCTCGGGAAATTCTTTCCTGAAAAGGCTCAGGTCAAAATACCGGTTTATTTGGGATATTCCGAAAGTAAGACCAATCCTAAATATAATCCATTAGACCCTGATATCAAAATGAAGGATGCCTTGAAAATGGCTGGTGGAAAAGAAGAAAGAGATTCAATTAAAAGACTTGCACAGGATCTGGTGACGCGCAAAAGCTTCAATCTGACCAATGTGAAAATCGATAAAAGCAGTAAATCAGGAAAACCAAAGATCTATGATCCCACTAACTTCTCGGTCACCTATTCCTATAACGAGCTGATGAAGAGAAGCATCAATATTGAAGAAAACCTCGACAAGAATTACCGCGGGATGTTTAGCTATAACTTTAACGGCCGTCCTGAATCCATTGAACCTTTCAAGAATTCGAAGGTATTGAATAAGCCTGCCTTAAGGCTTTTCCGTGATATTAATTTCGCATTGGCCCCGGCTCAAATTTCATTTAGAACTGATATGTGGAGGCACTACAATGAAATTCAGCTCCGCAATATCTCAAATCCAAACCTGATTATTCCACGTACCTACAACAAGGATTTTATCTGGAACAAGTATTTTGATCTGCGTCACAATTTAACCCGTAGTTTTCAATTCGATTTCTCCTCACAGGGGACCGCAAGGATTGATGAGCTGGAGGGCAGTTTCAATCGCGAAGACGATGATTATGCCAAGAAAAAGAAAGTGATTGTCGATAACCTTAAGAACCTTGGCCGTCCAACTTTGTATCACCATTTGATCAATGCCACTTACATGACTCCAATTAATAAGCTGCCATTGCTTGACTGGACTTCGCTTTCAGCTACTTACCGCGGAATGTATGACTGGCAGGTAGGGCCTGTTACTGATACCTCCGTGAAATTGGGAAATATCATAGAAAACTCACGTCAAGAGCAACTAAACGGACAGCTAAACATGGTTACCTTGTATAATAAGGTTGGTTTTTTGAAGGATATTAACCAGAAATATGGAACTAGTTCGCGTCAGTTGCAGCGTATGCAAAAGCCCAAACAAGGACAAAAAGCTCAACCGAAGGAACCTGCTGGCGAAAATGCAAAAGATCAACCGAAAATCAAGGAAGTTCAATACTCGGTTGATAATGTAAGGTTGAAAGCCAAAACACCCAAATCGATCTTTCACAAGCTGAAGACCGAAAATGTGGAAGTGACAGCTGTTGACAAAGATGGTGTGAAAGTGGAAGGCGAGATGGCCGTTATCAACGAAAACCGCATCACCTTTACCCCTGAAAAAAGTGCCGCAGGAGTTCAGTTTGTTGTCAAGGGGAAGAAGGAAATGAAGAATGTGGATATTGCAGAGAAGATTATTCAATATACCACACGTGCCTTAATGAGTGTGCGCAGCGTTTCGGTAAGCTATTCGGCCACTGACGGAACCGTGTTGCCCGGATTTATGCCTGTGCCAAAAGTATTGGGCTTTGGAAAATATACGCCCAATCCGGATATGTACCCCGATATAATCGGAGGATCTACAGCACCGGGGCTTCCATTCCTTTTGGGATGGCAGGACAAGGATTTTGCACTCAACGCCTCGAAGAAGGGTTGGATCACACGCGACACATCGTTGAATTCGCCCTATGTCATGTCACACAGCGAAACATTCACCGTTCGGGCTAATGTTGAGCCTTTCCCCGATCTGAGGATCGATGTAAATGCCAATCGCAATTATTCTGAACGGACGACCGAATTCTATAATTACAATGACGACAGGAAAGAATTCGACCGGGTTAATACCTCTGTACGTGGTAATTTTACCATGTCAGTCAATACCATGCGCACGGCTTTCAGTAAAATGGGCAATGATGGAAATGCTCCTGCATCAAAAGCATTCCAAAATCTGAAGGAAAACCGGGATATTATTGCCAGGCGCCTCTCTGATCAACGTGTTCCCAATGCATTGGAAAATTACACGCCAGGACGGGATGAAGTCACTGGAAATTATAAGGGGTATGGTCCTACTTCTCCCCAGGTTTTGGTGCCGGCTTTTATAGCCGCCTACACCGGGCAATCGGCTGAAAAGGTATCCTTAAACCCATTCCCTTCCATCAAGTACATGCGCCCCAATTGGAGAGTTACCTACGAAGGCGTAGTGGCACAATCCGAATTTCTAAAAAAATACTTTAAATCCCTGAGCTTTAACCATGCCTATCGGTCGAGCTACAATGTTGGTTCCTTTATTTCAAATTTGGATTACAACGATAAATTGTACAATGATGGGTTTAGCTATGTGCGAAATACGCTGGGCGACTTTATCGGTCCCAACGACATCAATTCGGTGAGTATTTCAGAGCAGTTTAGTCCTCTGATAGGGCTGGAAATTACCTGGATCAATGATTTTGAAACCCGTGCAGAGCTGAAGACTTCAAGAAACCTGGCCCTTAGCTTTTCCAATAACCAACTGATGGAAATGTTGAGCAATGAAATGGTATTTGGACTTGGGTATCGCTTTACCAAAATGGATTTGATTATCAAGACCAAAAAATCGCAGAAGGCCTATTCCAATGATTTGAATATCAGGGGTGATTTGTCATTCAGGAAAAGTAAAACCATTTTACGCAAGATTGTTGAAGAGGACGAACAACTGACAGCAGGACAAGGTTCTATTACCTTGAAGACCACTGCAGATTACATGTTGAGTGACCGTTTCCAGTTGCGGCTCTATTTTGATAAGATTCTAAATAATCCCTACAAAGGTTCATTTAAGACTTCCAACACCAACCTGGGGGTTAGCTTCCGCTTTACCTTGGCACAATAGCCCGGGATCCAGCTATTTAATATTGAAGTTATTGCTGCTATTGCAGATATTGCAAGGTGTCAATTCTGCAATTTGGCCGCTGTTGAACTGATGTAATGCAAAAATATACTCCATGCAATAACTGCAATAGCAGCAATAACTTCGGAAACTTAAAGCCTTTCTGAAGCACATAGATTGGTATATACACCCCTTTGTTCCCGAAATATCAACCCCATATCGCAGAAGTTCACGATATAGGTATCAGCAGTCCTTTCAGCAATCGACAAGCTTTTTGCCAGGGTGATATAATCCGTGCGAGTAAAGGTGAGAGGCAACTGATTCAGAAACTGTTCCTTCCTGTTTTTGGGTATGGACTTAGCACACGGCAGCTGGGAGAACACATGACTTGAATGCCGGATCAATACCCTGATCATGGAAAGCACTCTGTGGAAATCATCATCTGAGCATTCCATCTTTTGGGTTATCTTACCCTTTTCAGGAATGCGAAGAGAGGTAAAGATCATGGCCTTGCGGAAGGCAATAAGGCCAAGGCGGCGGATGGTGGCAATGTATTCAATCCCTTGCAGTCCCAGATATTTCTCCTGGATATGGGAAAAGAAGGCATTGAACTGTTTATGCTGCTCAGGTGTCAGTGAAAACTCGATGCCAGGGTGCTTGTCCAATGTCATTGAAAGGGAAAAGAACTCCTGACCAAGGTCATCGAAATAGTCTTCCAGACCCTTGTTGTGGATGGCAAGCGGATCTTTCCACTCAGTTCGCGTGTTCATGTGGTAAAAGATAAACCGGCTGAACAGACCGTCCTCTGCACTGGGTATCAGCGTTAAAACCTGGTGGGGAGTTCCCGAGAACACCCCCGCTATGCAGGGCTTTTTGATCTCAAAATGTTCATGGTCGGTTTTACGGAACAGAGAGATCATCTCATGATGGAATCCCTTTCTAAGACCATCGGAGTAATCGCTGAAATCAGATTTGAAGGCATGGGAAAGAGTATCTCCCTCGGTCTCAAAGATCAGCCCACGGCCATCGTTCTCCGAAAGCAACTCAAAGAAGCCTGAGGCGGAGCTGTTGGCAGGGATGAAGAGCATCCGATCAGGCGGCCTGTCGGGCTTTGGAACAGCAGCCTCCTTCCATTTGAGCAGGTTATACTGTTTCATCCCTGTTTTGTATTCCTGTTTGGCCAATCTGGTCTGTTCCCGTAGTGAGTCGTGAATTGGATTGACCAGCTGGCGGCAAAGCTCCAGCTTACCTTTGCCGGCCGAGGCCTGGGCGGTGATAAACAATAACAGGTAGGGATAAACCCGCTTCTCGCCATAATAACCAGACACCTTGGGAAGGCCAGCGCCAACTGTTGCCAATGCCCCCAAGAGCATCATGTCCCTCTCTTCATTGGAATTACACCGGGCTACCACCTTTTGAAGCAAGGCAGGAAGGTTTTCGAATACCGGATCGGGGAAGGTGGGTAAATCATCGGGAACAGGAGAAAGAAGACCGGAGACCGGAGACCGGAAATCCGTTTCCCCTTTTCCATTTTCCTTCCTCCTTTCTTCGTTTTCCTGTCTCCCTTTTTCTTTGCCTTCGGAATTCTCTTTCCGAAAGGAAACTTCCAGCTCATGCTTCACGACTGAAAGTTTAGAGTGTCGCTTACGATTGCTTAAAGGTTTCAGGTTACTACTTCCTGGCCTGGCTGCTTGCCGGTACCCGCTGATGTGTACTCGTTGAATGTTTTTCATGTTGTGAATATTTTTAAAATGAATATTCACAAAGAAAATACACGATCTATTCAACTATTAGGTATAAAAGTGTTCAACTTTTGTTCTAAAACTATTCAATTCAGTTCAGATTTAGTTCAGATCTGTTTTTTCTCTCATAATTTACCTTTAACCGGCTTAACAGGTGATGAATGTCATCCTTATATTTATCATTTTCAGGGAGTATTTTAGACATATTTACCCTAAAGTTAGCTTTATCTCTTCACCGTATTCCTTCACTGGTGATGTAGATGCAATAAACTCTTTTTTCTTGTCGGCGCTCATTCCTTCATTGATCTCCAGCTCCATGTCCATGGGACAAGCATGAGGAAGGGCAACTGTCTTTTTTATATATTTACTATCCCCATGGGATTAATTTTAAACTTTATTGCCGCAACCCTTGTTATTGTGTCATAAATTGTATTTTTTTACAGCAGATTTAAAAACATGATTCAAAATACAAATACAATATGGCTTCCGTGGTGGGGTCTTCTTTCTAAAAGTAAGAAGTAAGAGCCATATTGGTATTTTTTAAACCATATAAAGGCCTGCTTCTCTCCGGATAAGCAGGTTTATTTTATTTAAATAGAGCATGATGATGACAATGAATTCAATTTGGTGGTGGCACAGAAACTTTTCGCAATACCGTGGAAGGAAGTAGCTATCATTGTCATCAATGAACAAAAAAGCGGCTTATCGGAACACGGTAAGCCGCTTTTTTTGTTTCCTGAAATCAACATCAAACCCTTTTAAAGATCATAAAATAGACACAATGGAAAAAATAAATGTACAAGTCAGCGTCAAAAAAATCCTGGCTGATACCCTAACACCGGTGAGCGTTTACTTGAAGTTCAGGGATTTGTACCCCCATTCAATTTTGCTCGAGAGTTCTGACTACCATGGCCACGAAAATGCATATTCGTTCATCTGTATCAAACCAATGGCCTGCTTTACAGCAGATAACGGAGTGATCAGTGTTGAATACAATGGACGGAAGAAAGTAACTGAAAAGATCACTCCAACAAATCCGGTTGATCAGCAATTGGATGCTTTTTTCAAGTCCTTTGTCTTGACCGGTGAAACTGAAAATCTACCTGCCAACGGTTTGTTTGGGTACATCAGTTACGATGCGGTGAAATATTTCGAGAAGATTGAGATTACTGCCCAGGCAAAGGAGGCATATCAAATTCCGGAGGTCAAATATTGTTTTTACAAGTACATCGTGGCCATCGATCACCACAAGAACATGATTTATTTGATTGAAAATCTGATGGAGGGAGAAACAAAGGAAATTGCCCAGATTGAATCGCTTCTCCGCAACCTGACTTTTCCGGTTACTAAATTCAATACTGTCGGGCCTGAAACTACCAACATCACCGATGAGCAATACCGTAACATGGTCACCAAAGGGAAAGAGCATTGTTTCAGAGGCGATGTTTTCCAGATTGTACTTTCAAGGCAGTTTTCTCAATCCTTTGAGGGTGACGAATTCAATGTGTACAGAGCTTTGCGTTCGGTCAATCCATCACCTTATCTTTTCTTTTTTGACTATGGAACTTACCGGATTTTTGGATCAAGTCCCGAAGCAGAACTACGGATTAAGCAACAGCGCGCCATTATTAACCCAATAGCCGGAACTTTCCGCAGAACAGGAAACGACGACGATGACCGTCGTCTGGCTGAAAAGTTATGTGCCGATCCAAAAGAAAATGCAGAACATGTGATGTTGGTCGATCTGGCAAGAAATGATCTGAGCCGCAATGCCAGTGATGTTACTGTTGACAGTTACCGACAGGTTCAGTACTTCTCGCATGTCATTCACCTGGTATCCGAAGTTTCAGGAAAGTTGCCTGACCACACCAATATGGTAAGGGTGCTGGGTGATTCGTTTCCAGCCGGTACCTTGTCGGGAGCACCCAAGCATCGTGCCATGCAGTTGATTGATACTTACGAAAATCAGCGAAGAAGCTATTATGGAGGCTGCATCGGTTACCTGGGATTTGATCAGACATTGAATCATGCCATCATGATCCGTTCCTTCCTAAGCAAAGGAAAAAAGCTTTTTTACCAGGCAGGTGCCGGAATTGTAGCAGACTCCCAGGAAGAAAACGAATTACAGGAAGTAAATAACAAACTGGCAGCGCTGAAGAAGGCGCTGGAGATAGCGAAGGAGATCAATTAAGAAAGTTCCAGGTTTCAAGTTCCAAGTTTCAAGTTGCGTGCCGAACTGGATGCAACTTCCCTGTCTTGCCGACAGGCGGAAAAGTATAAAGTTAAAGAATGGGTAGCCTTCGATCGGCACGCAACTTGAAACTTGAAACCTGAAATTTTGAACTTTAAATTTTGAACTTTAAACTTTAAACTTACTCACATGAAAATAGTAGTCATAGATAATTACGATTCGTTCACCTATAATTTGGTACATGCCATTAAGAAGATATCTGGCTTGCCGGTGGATGTGTTCAGAAACGATGAAATTGCCTTGGAGGACTTAAATCAATATGATAAAATTGTATTGTCACCCGGTCCCGGAATTCCAGTTGAAGCAGGTTTACTGCTGGATATTATCCGAAGGTATGCACCTTCTAAAAGCGTGTTGGGGGTTTGTTTGGGTCACCAGGCCATCGGGGAAGCTTTTGGGGGCTCACTGACCAATATGAACCGGGTCTTGCATGGCATTGCCACTCCAGTTACAACCACGGGAAATAAAACCGATCTTTACAGTGGACTTCCAGAAACCTTCCAGGCTGGACGCTATCATTCCTGGATTGTCAATGAATCTGATTTGCCGGAGACTTTAAAAGTCACCGCTTACGATGATAAAGGGATGATCATGTCGATGAAACATTCTGAGTATGATGTTGAAGGGGTTCAGTTTCATCCTGAATCTGTCCTTACTCCCTTGGGTGAATTGATGATTGAGAACTGGCTGAAGAGATGAGGGCAGGGGAGTAGAGAAGAGGCGACGAGTAAAAATGGGTGAGAGTGAGATGGGGGGAAATGAAAGGATAGTAGGGAGCATTTAACCAGCAACCCTTTATCCATTCATCCAAAAACCATTTAACAGCAACCATTTAATCCTTTAACCATCTAACTTTATTCGACCACCTAATTCGTGTAATTTGTTTAAATTCGTGTAATTCGTTTAAATTCGCATTAGAAATGAGAGACATCTTAAATCATTTATTTGCCGGAAATAGTCTGAAGAAGGATGAAGCAACCGCCATTCTAATAGAGATTGCTGAAGGAAGATATTCGGAAGCCGAAATCGCTTCCTTTCTGACCGTTTTCAGGATGCGACCCATTGTGGCGGATGAACTGTCCGGTTTTAGGCAGGCTTTGCTCGATTTGTGCGTGGCTGTCGATTTTTCGGAATACAATACCATTGATATTGTAGGGACAGGAGGTGATGGAAAAGACACCTTTAACATTTCAACCCTCAGTGCTTTTGTGATGGCTGGGGCTGGCATCAAAGTCACCAAACATGGCAACTACGGACTTTCGTCAGTTAGTGGATCATCCAATATGTTTGAATATTTTGGTTACAAGTTCAGCAACGATCCCGGTAAATTACGCCGTGAATTAGAGCAAATAGGGATCTGCTTTTTCCATGCCCCCTTGTTTCACCCGGCCATGAAAAGCGTGGCTGCTGTGCGCAGGTCATTGAAAGTTAAAACCTTGTTTAATATGATGGGACCAATCATCAATCCTTCCTTCCCCAAAAACCAGATGGTAGGGGTTTACGATTTGGAAGTGATGGACCTTTACCACCAGGTTTTCCGTGAAAGTGAGCAGAACTACCTGATCGTTCATAGCCTGGATGGTTACGATGAGATTTCGCTTACTGGGGATGCTCGTTTTGTGTCAAATGTCACCGAAGACAATCTTTCACCAGCAGATTTTGGTTTTTTACCCATCACCCAGGAAGAACTTTATGGAGGGGAAACAGTGGCAGAAGCGGCTAAGATTTTTCAAAGTGTGCTGGAAGTGACTGCTACCGATGCACAACAGAATGTTGTAATTGCCAATGCTGCATTGGGTATCCACTGCATCTACCCGGAAAGAATACTTTCTGAATGTGTAGGTCAGGCAACCGAAGCGTTGAAATCAGGCAAAGCATTGGCTGCTTTTAAAAAATTAATGAAGGCAAACGAGAAATAGCTTATTAAGAATTTACGATTAATGAATTTACGATTTACTATTTGCACTGCTGATTGGGCAAGGTTAACTGGTAAATTGTAAAATAGTCAATAAAAATATATACAAGTCAATAACATTTATGAACATACTTGACAAGATAAATGAAAATAAACGGCGTGAAGTTGCCGAAGCCAAAGCAAAAGTGACCATCGACCAATTGATGGCATCGCCCTACTTTAAACGGCCAGTCAATTCGTTAAAAGCTGCTTTATTGGCAGAAGGTGCCAGTGGGATAATTGCTGAATTCAAGACCCAATCCCCTTCTCGCGGATTGATTAACGGTGAAGCTGAAGCCTCAGAAGTGACGGCAGCCTATGTGACAGCCGGTGCCAGTGGCTTATCGGTTCTAACAGATGAAGCCTATTTCGGCGGATCGTTCGAAGACCTGGCCAAAGCACGTTGGGCAAACCCGAAAGCGCCTATTCTGCGTAAAGATTTTATGCTCGATCCTTACCAGATTTATGAAGCCAAAGCACATGGAGCCGATGTGGTTTTGCTGATTGCCGAAAGTCTGAACAAGCAGTCGTTGCTGGAACTTACGCAAACGGCCAGGAAAATTGGACTGGAAGTGCTGGTGGAAATACACAGCGCCGAAGAATTGGAAAAGCTGAACCCGGAGGTTGACCTGGTTGGAATCAATAACCGGAACCTGAAAACCTTTGAAGTGGATATCAATACCTCTATTCGTCTGGGTGAAATGATTCCTTCGTCGTTTGTCAAAATATCGGAAAGCGGAATTTCTGATCCTGAAAGTATTGCACAATTGAGAGCCGCAGGGTTTAAAGGCTTTCTGATCGGAGAAACATTTATGAAAACGGAAGATCCGGGAAAAACATGTGCTGAATTTATTGCAAATTTAAAATAGTTATCTGCAACGGATTACTGAGCGTGTGACTCAAAGTCCCCCCACAGTAAAGTTGAAAACAAGTAACATGAATCATTTGAAAGTAAAAGTCTGTGGAATGCGCGAACCGGCAAATGTTTCCGGTGTAGTGGCTGCTCATCCTGATTTTGTGGGATTCATTTTTTATCCCGAGAGCAAACGGTTTGTGGGATTTGAACCTTTGCTTGAAGTGTTGGCCATTGTTCCTGATTCAATTAAAAAAGTAGGTGTATTCGTGGATGAAACGCCTGAGAAAGTATTAGAGCTAAGTACCAGCTGGAATCTAGAGGCCATTCAGCTTCATGGGGGAGAATCACCCATGTTTTGTGAGCAGATGCAACGTAGCGGATTGTTAGTTATAAAAGCATTTCCAATGGATGAATCATTCGATTTTGCCATCCTGGAAGCTTATCACAAAAGCTGCGATTTTTTTCTGTTCGATACCAAAAGCAAGTTACCCGGGGGCTCTGGTCAAAAATTCAACTGGCAGCTGCTCAATCAATATTACCTGGAGCGGCCGTTTTTTCTGAGCGGAGGCATCGTTCCCGAAGATTTGAACCTTATCAGGGAATTGAGCCATCCACAGTTATTCGGGATCGATATTAACAGTGGATTCGAAGTTAGTCCTGGATTTAAGAATGTGGATAAAATTTCAAAATTCATCAGTGAAGTCCGGCAATAAGACTTGTAAATAATTATTCAACAATTATAAGATATGAGATAAACATATATATTGTTGTATTAATTTACCTGAAATAATCTAATTGTTTGAGATCTGTTAAAATTGTAAATTGTAAAATTGTAAAATTGTAAATACTTAAGATATGGATTATCAAGTCAATAGAAAAGGATATTACGGAGAGTTTGGAGGTGCCTACATTCCTGAAATGATGGTTCCAAATATTCAGGAGTTGGAAGCCCAATACCTTGGAATCATGCATTCCTACGATTTTAGGCAAGAATTTATTAGTCTTTTAAAGAACTATGTCGGCAGACCCTCTCCTTTGTATTTTGCCAAACGGTTGTCAGAAAAATACCAAAGTAATATTTTTCTGAAACGTGAAGATTTGAATCATACGGGCTCACACAAAATAAACAATACAATCGGACAGATACTGGTGGCCAAAAAGCTTGGTAAAACACGCATTATTGCCGAAACTGGCGCTGGCCAGCACGGATTGGCAACGGCTACTGTTTGTGCCCTGATGGGACTGAAATGTATCGTTTACATGGGTGCAGTGGATGTGGAACGTCAGGCACCGAATGTAAAAAAAATGAGGATGCTTGGTGCGGAGGTAATATCAGCTGTCAGTGGGAATAAAACCCTCAAAGACGCCACCAACGAGGCCATGCGCGATTGGATCAACAACCCGGTGGATACTTATTACATCATTGGATCTGTGGTGGGGCCTCATCCCTATCCGGATATGGTGGCTCGCTTTCAATCGGTGATTTCAGAAGAGATACGTTGGCAGTTGGAAGAACAGGTTGGACGCGAAAACCCTGATAGGATCATTGCCTGTGTGGGTGGTGGAAGCAATGCTGCAGGAGCATTTTATCATTTCCTGGATCAGGAAGGCGTAGAATTAATAGGCGTGGAAGCGGCCGGTAAGGGTATTGATACTTTGGAAACAGCAGCCACCATTACTTTGGGAACTCCAGGCGTATTACACAGTTCACGTTCCATTTTGATGCAAACCGAAGATGGGCAAATTACTGAACCCTACTCCATTTCGGCAGGCTTGGATTATCCTGGAATTGGTCCAATGCATGCTAATTTGCATGCCACTAAACGGGCAACCTATTTATGGGCCACCGATGCCGAAGTGCTGGATGCCGCGCTGGAACTTACCCGGCTTGAAGGAATCATCCCTGCCCTGGAATCGGCTCATGCATTGGCTGTTTTACCCAAAATAACGCTCAAGCCTGAAGAAATATCCGTGATTAACCTTTCTGGAAGAGGCGACAAGGACATGGAAACTTATTTGAATCATTTTGGATACTGAACCATCCTGAATTGGTGACTTGGAGTTACCAGCTCAGAGGCATCAGCTGAGGATCCCATAATTAAAAACACACAAACTGAAAACCATGAACAATAGAATAAACAAACTTTTTCGGGAGAAAGAAAAGAACATCCTCTCCGTCTATTTCACCGCCGGATACCCACAATTAAATGATACGAAAACCATTATCCAGGAACTGGTAAAAAATGGTGTGGATCTGATAGAAATCGGGATGCCGTTTTCGGATCCTGTGGCCGATGGTCCTGTGATTCAGTACAGTAGCCTGGTAGCCTTGCAAAATGGAATGAGCGTGCGCGAGCTTTTCCGACAACTTGAAGATATTCGGCAAACAATTGATATTCCTCTTATCCTAATGGGATATATTAACCCGGTGCTTCAATTTGGGATGGAAGCTTTTTGCCAACAATGCAAACAGATTGGAATCGATGGGCTGATTATTCCCGATTTGCCCTTGTCCGTTTACGAGGAGGAATATAAATCGATTTTCGAAGCCAATGATGTCCACAATATCTTTCTCATAACACCCCAAACATCTGATCAAAGGCTTCGTATGATTGATGAAGCATCCTCAGGATTTATTTACATGGTTTCAAGCAATTCCACTACAGGGGCAAAAGTGGACATCTCAGCGATGCAGAAAAATTATTTTGATCGCATCAACACCTTTGGACTTCGAAATCCGCGCTTAATCGGATTTGGCATTTCAAATGCCGACACCTTCCAAAATGCCTGTCAATATGCTCAGGGAGCAATTATTGGCAGTGCTTTTGTAAATGCATTGGGAGAGAATTTGCCCTTGGATAAAAAAATAGCCCGGTTTATTCAGCCCATTGCAACAGGGTTATAATCAGGTTTGTCAAATGATGGTGCAGAATCATTCATGAAAGAATGTTTTCAAACAGGATTTTGATTTTGGATCAGCAGTTCTTTGTTATTCAGGTGATTATCATGCAATTTATTTCGGTGGACTGCAATTTTGTCTGTTAAACAGTGTTAATACTGGGTTTCATCCTTTATTGGTAAGGAAAAATTCTTTAATTTTAGTAAATCATTAGAAACACATTAAAAACAGAAAAACAATGCTTGAATACGCAAAAGTTATTTTACCGAAAGTTAGTTTTAGCCGTGAATTATTTCGGAAGGAATTGACAAAGTGTATTAACTGGGTTGGAGATTCGGAACTTGATCATTTTAAAAACTGGTGCTATGATAACTTTATGGAAATTCATCCGGATATTCTGACAGATGCTTTTACACGGGAAGTAGTTGCCTGAAAATTGAGGTAAATCAAAAGTTGAAGAGCCATCAACATTCTCACAATTGATGAGCGAGTAAGAAATACAAAGGCCTCCTAAATGGAGGTCTTTTTTATGGGTACATCAATTTTATATGAATAAGAAAAAGGGGAACACTGATCTGACTGATGTGACGAATTTATAGTGATTCTAAAATTTCGTGTAATTCGTGTAATTCGTATAAATTCGTGTAATTCGTGTATTTCGTATTTTTATAGTGCTTACGATTTGCGATGCTCCCGTTTTAACAGGTTCCCAATATCTTTCCCAATTTTCTGAAATTTTTCAATCCCCTGGTTCAGCGGTTCAGGGTTAATATCTCCATATTCATTGTATTTGCTGTCGATCTGATAGGTTCTGGGATAAATAATGATCTTGCTGTGTGTGCCAAATTGCCTTTCAAGTCTCTCCTGGATATTTTCCATGCTGTTATCATAGGAAACGGAGGCTCGTCGGGCTGCAATGAAAACCAGCAAATCTTCTGGCAAAACATACTGCTGGAGCAATTGTAAATCATCGTAATCGAACTTTTCTGAAAAGATAAATCCGCTGTTGTGCCTTCTTTGGGTGAATTGGTGGGTGATGGCTACCTGGGATTTTGGATTGCAATAACAAAATACATCGAGGCTAAGTTCCTTGGATAAAACAGATATTTTTGACAACCAGGTTTCGAACCCTGGCTCTAGTTCTGCCAGGGGAGGGCAGGCAACAACCATTTTATGATGAGTGGTGAGCGGAGACCCGAAATTGCAAATATAGATGGCCTTGCTGGTCTGTGAAATGATCGAAGCTGTTTTTGTTTCGATGAAGCGTTCAATGAGTCTGGTTTTACGTGGCCAACCGATGATAATGGTATCGGCCATGATCTCGAAAGAGGTCCTGATAATACCGCTCGCGATATTGTGATCAATGGTGGCGGTGATGTTGACCCGCGTTTCATGGGCCGAAGCCATTTTGACCAGTGATTCCAGGTTGGTCTTTGCTTTGATCAGATTCTTCTCCGCTTCCTCGTTATTGGGAACCACCGATAAAATAGTGACTGCATTTTTTGATCGTGTGTTTTTAAGGAGAATGGCAAATTCAAGCAATATCTCCATGTTATCCAAATTGGCAAGCGGTATTAGGATATGTTCATCTACAAGCGAAGCGCCATTGTGCAAAGGTTCATCTTTTTCAGAAGTCAGGATCCTGCGCGATGCATTCTCTGTTACAATTGTTGCCACCAAACAGGTCACCAGGATCAGCAAGATGGTCCCATTCAACGCATTTTCATCGATAATTTTGGTTTGAAATCCCACCAAAATAACGGCCAATGTGGCGGCGGCATGTGAACTGCTGAGCCCGAAGATCAACTTGCGCTGATCTGCTGTGTACCAAAAGGTGTAGCTTGTTGCACTGGCAGCCAGCCATTTGCCGATCAAGGCTACCACCGATAAGGTAACTGCAATGATCACCGCTGCTGGACCATTGAGCAGCACTTTAATATTGACCAACATGCCAACACTGATTAGGAAAAAGGGGATGAAGATCGATTGTCCGATGAATTCAATGCGGTTCATCAGGGCTGATGAGTAGGGGATCAGTTTGTTGAGTGCCAAACCTGCTACGAATGCCCCGATGATGGGTTCAACCCCTGCCAGCTCTGCCAGAAAGGCTGAAAAAAATACAACCGAAAGTACAAAAATGTAATGAGAGGTCTTTTCACTTTCCAGTTTTTGGAAAAACCAGGCCGTAATTTTGGGAATAATCCAAAACATGATGCCAGAAAATACAGCCAGTGAAGCCACCAATCGAACCCAAAAGGACAGGCTCAGCCCCCCATCGCCGTTTGAACTCATGATAATGGCCAGTAGAATAAGTACAGCCGTATCGGTTAAAATGGTCCCACCAACAGTGATGGCAACAGCTTCGTTTTTTGAAATCCCGAATTTGCTCACAATCGGATAGGAGACCATCGTATGGGTCGAAAACATACTTGAAATTAGTAAGCTGGCCGTGAAACTGTAATTCAGAAAGTAATAGCAAACTGGCAACCCAATGGTCAATGGAATGATAAAAGTTAAAAATCCGAATACCAGGCTCTTGTTTTTATTGCGTTGAAATTCTTTCAGATCAAGCTCCAAACCGGCGATGAACATGATGTACAGCAGCCCAATGGTCGAAAAAAGCTTCACGGCTGAATTTTGTTCCAGAAAATTGATCCCATGTGGGCCGATAATCACCCCTGAAATAATCAATCCAATGATGCCCGGGATTTTAAGCTTCCGCAGTAAAATCGGGGAAAGTAATATAATGAACAGAACTAGTGAAAAGACCAATACCGGGTTTTGAAATGGCCGTTCAAATTCATGAGCTATATGTTCAAAAAAGCTACTTGCCATCCCGGAATCAATTTAAATGATTTTTCATTGATTAAATTCTGCGCAAGATAATTGAATATATCTACCAATGTTCTGCCAGAGGGATTGATTTTATCTCTTTATTGTTTTCGGGGCAAAAGGGAACTCCGTGGGTACGGGTGATTTACCTGTTGATATTTCCTGAATAACAAACTTGCAAGCCATGGAGTGAATGTAAAAACAATCGCTATTTTCACGCAATTCTAAAAAACTAATTTAATTATTCATCTAAATTTTAAGGAGACCTGGAAATGGCAAGACGGATTATTGGTATTCACGAGAAGCTTCCTATACTGGAGAGCTTGCCCCTTAGTTTTCAACATTTAACGGCCATGTTCGGCGCCACCATCCTGGTTCCGATTCTATTGGGCGTTGACCCCGCGATCGCATTATTGATGAACGGTATCGGAACTTTGATTTATACCTGGATCACCAAGGGCGGAATACCTGCTTACCTGGGATCAAGTTTCGCATTTATTGCCCCTGCCATGCTGGTTATCAGCACCTATGGCGGGTTCACTCACGCCCAGTCTGGATTTATATTTTTCGGTCTATTCTTTATCGTCATTTCATTTGTCGTCAAATTCTGGGGCATCCGTTGGATCGACGTGGTGATGCCACCTGCCGTGATGGGTGCCGTGGTGGCCATCATCGGTCTTGAACTAGCTCCCGTTGCTGCACAGCAGGCAGGTCTGGCTCCCTGGCCCACGCAGGTAGGACAAGTGGTAGCCGCCTTTGTCGTTTCTCCCAATGTGCTGATTGTTTCCATGTTCACCCTCTGTGTGGGGATCATCGGTTCGGTCATGTTCAAAGGTTTTATGCAGGTGATTCCTATTTTGATTGCCGTAGTGGCAGGTTACTTTATGGCCCTTGCAATGGGAATGGTCGATACCACTGTCATTGGGAACGCAGCCTGGTTTGCATTGCCTAAATTCCAGACCCCCGTTTTTGATATCAATGCCATTGTCATCATTGCTCCGGCTTGTATTGTGGTACTGGCCGAACACATCAGCCATCTGATCGTTACCGGGAAAATTACCAATACCGACCTGATGGACAATCCTGGCCTGCACCGTTCATTGTTGGGCGATGGAATCAGCAACGTATTATCCGGTTTCGCAGGTTCGCCACCCAATACCACCTATGGTGAAAATATTGGTGTGATGGCTATCACCCGTGTCTATTCAGTTTGGATCATCCGCGGAGCCGCCCTTTTGGCTATTGCCTTTTCTTGTATCGGAAAAGTTTCAGCCGCCATTTCAACCATTCCAGCTCCGGTGATGGGAGGGATTACCATGCTTTTGTATGGCGTGATTGCCGTCCAGGGGTTTCGCATGTTTGTTGAGCAAAAAGTTGATTTCAGCAAAAACAGCAACATGGTACTCGGTGCCATTACTTTTGTAGTAGGTGTCAGCGGTGCAAGCATCAATATCGGATCAGTTCAGCTCAAGGGAATGGCTTTTGCCGCCATCATCGGGGTGATCCTTTCACTTCTTTTCTATCTATTTGGAAAAATCGGATTGATGAACAAGGAAGTATAAGTGGAGTAACCGTATAGTGCAGTTAATTAGTTAATTATACGTTGATAGCCAGGGGCTCGGAGCATGGAGCTTGGGTTTGGATGCTTAGATGCTTGAATGGCTCTTGGAAAGGCCCCTGTTTCCTGCCATCTGCGTCTAGTTAAGGTATAGTTCACGTTCAAAATTCTATATAGAAGTCCGCTTCAAAAAGCCAGCGCCTTTTAATTCCTGCCTTTGGGTTGGAATTCATGAAAGGAAAACCTGGGTTTTTGGGGCGGACTATTGTTTTAGAACCGGGAGTGCATACCCTGATTTTATTTTAACAGACCAAAGTATCGAATATAGAGGAATCCAAATACCTCCTGCCTGGAATCACTACTCTTAATTGTTTTCTGATACCTTTCTGATACTTTTCTGATACCTTTCTGTAAGGTAAGGTTACAGAAAGGTATCAGAAAAGTATCAGAAAGGTATCAGAAAACAATGATGGAATATATCAGAATTCTGCGGGAATGACCGTCCCTCTGTCTTTTACTTATCATCCACTCACATGTATTTATACTCGCTTTTGAACATTTAAAGGATTCCTTTTTCCGGGAGATATTTCCAGAATCGCTGGGGTAGAAGTTGGCGGTGGACCTTGTCGTTTTTTCGCTCCTGGATGCAGATGCTGTGGTAGTATTGTTTCCAGAGCTTTTGGAAATGTTTCTCATCATCGGCCAGAAGCGATGACTGAAGCTGTCCGTTTTGGGGATTGACTTTCAAGTCATCAAATACCACCCTTGATACCTCTTTCAGATCGTAACAGAAACCATAGTTGCGCTTTAAATCATAGATGATCCATGGCTGATCGGCATACCTGTCACGGAAATGGGGAATGCAAAGGGGAAGTACATCGTACAGGGGAGCAAACGAGGCATAGTAACTTCCTTCAACCGTTTTCTGAAACCTTACAAACATCTGGATTCGATGGGCCTCCTTGCAGACTTTCTGGTGAAGTTTGTTGATTTCCAAAACCACAGGCTCTGAGAAATTGGCTTCTTCGTTTTTCGTTGAATCAATCACCAGTTGGATGAACTTTACCAGCAGCATCGGGGTATCGGGCAATCTGGCCAGAAAAACCCGGTAGATCCGATTTGCATTGACTTCCGATGAATGCGATACGATTCCTTTCCAGACTCGTTCGGCTTTCCGGTCATCGGTATCAATTGTAATGGTTGACCCGAATAATACGCTCTGGCTTCCTTCTCCACAATGGATTTCATCGGGAAACAGTTTACGCTCGTAACTTTCAAAAACCAGGGTCAATAATCCTTCAAAGGTATTGTCAAAGGAGAAGATATTCATGAGGAAGTTTAAAGTATTTAAAGTATAATGTTTAAGGTTTAAAGTTCAAAGTTCCAGTTTCGAATGTGAGATGCAGCTTTTCAGTTTTTCCTGTTTCTTGTTTCCTGTTTCCTTTCTCCGTTTTCCTTGCTCCCAATGATCACTTCCGCAAGGCGGGCAAGGTGTTATTGAACAGTTTGAGCTGAATGGCGCCATCTGTTCCAACGGTTTTCTTGTCAAGCAAAAGTTGGCGGACAATCTCGGGTTTTAAATCCTGGACGTTTTGCGATCGGAGTTCGTTACAAGTGATAAAAAAACGGGCGCGTTTCATGACAATTCCCATTTTCTGCAAGTGCGACGAGTTTAAGCGGTTGTGTTTTCGTGCCAGCAAAATCAATTGAACTGAATGGGTTCCAATTCCCGGCACACGCAGCAACATCAGCGGGTCGGCCTTGTTGATGTCGACGGGGAAAAGATGGGGATTTCGCAGGGCCCATGTTACTTTGGGATCCAAGTCCAGGTCGAGATTGGGATGATCGGCATTCACGATTTCATTGGCTTTAAATCCATAAAACCGTAGCAGCCAGTCGGCCTGGTACAAGCGGTGCTCCCGGCGGAGTGGGGGAGTGTTCAAGGCCGGTAAGCGGTTATCGTAACTGTTCACGGGGATGTATCCTGAATAATACACCCGTTTGAGATCACGCCTGAGGTATAAGGCCGATGAAAGTTTAAGAATGGTATGATCTGTATCGTCCGTGGCGCCGATGATCAGTTGGGTGCTTTGTCCCGATGGGCTGAAAAGTGGAGCTGTACGGTGTTTTTTACGCTCTTCTTTTGATTCCAGGATATTGGTTGAAATGATTTTCATGGGTTCCAATACACTCTTGAAATCTTTGTCAGGGGCCAGGAGTTTTAGGTTGTTTTCAGTGGGTATTTCGATGTTTACACTCAATCGGTCAGCCCAACGGCCTGCATCGGCAATCAGCAACTGGCTGGCACCGGGAATGGCTTTGAGGTGAATGTACCCGTTGTATTTGTGTTCAGTGCGGAGCAGTTTGGCTACAGATACCATGCGTTCCATGGTATAATCGGGGTTTCGTAAAACGCCTGAACTGAGGAATAGACCTTCGATGTAATTGCGCCTGTAAAATTCGATGGTCAGGTTGGCGATCTCTTCCGGGGTAAATGAAGTGCGGGGTATGTCGTTGCTCTTTCGGTTGATACAGTAGGCGCAATCGTAAATGCAAAAGTTACTGAGCATGATTTTCAGCAGCGAAACGCAGCGTCCGTCTTCGGTAAAGCTATGACAAATGCCCCAGCCAGAAGCATTCCCGATACCTCCATTGGTATTGCTTCGATTGGTTCCGCTCGAAGCGCATGAAACGTCGTATTTGGCTGCTCCGGCCAGTATCTTTAGCTTTTCAAGGCTGCTTTCTGAAATCATACCTGTTGGTTCTATAAAATGACCATGATCTAATCAATGATGCATGTACAAGATAATAGAATCAAACGAATATTAATAGCAGGATTGAAATAATGAACGTTTTACCAAAGGAAATTTAGGGACCCTTTCAGGAAATGGCATTTCAAATGGATTTAATTAAGTGTGCAATTAAAACAACTTCATTGGTGATCCCTGAATGACATTGTAAACTTCGCCCCTTCATTTACCTTGCTTTCGACTGTGATTTTTCCTGCAAAACTTGTGATGTGGTTGTGAACCAAATAGAGTCCGATGCCTTTGCTGTCGCTATTGTTGTGAAATTTTTGATGCAATCCAAATATTTGATCCTTTACTTTCTCCATATCAAATCCCATCCCATTATCGGCAAAGATCAGGTGATTCCTTCCATCGACTTTTTTGGAAGTAATGGATATAACGGGCAGGCGATCAGGCCTTGCATATTTGATCGCGTTGGTCAGTAGATTTAAAAATACACTTTCCATGTAAGCGTTGTTGAATTTAATCTTTTCCAGTTCAGAAAAGTCCACATGGATCGTCGCTCTTGAAGTATCAATCAAGGAATGAATGGATTTGAGAACATTGTTCAGGCTCAAATTTAAGTTCACTTCTTCTTTAATGGCCAGGCTTTCATGTTTTTCACTTAAAGCATCCACATAATTGTCGAGTGTTTTTTTTAGATAATCTCCTGATAATTTTACAATTCCCAACAATTCAGCTGAGTCCTGATCAGTGATCTTGGAAATGTCCAACAAATCAAGTACGGCCAATAGGTTATTAACCGGAGATCGTAGATCATGTGAAGTTTTATAGGTTAACTGTTTTAGATCCTCGTTGGTGTTGGTGAGTTTGGCAAGCAAGATACTCCTGTCAGCTTCCTGCATTTTGATGTGGGTAATATTTTTGGCAATGGCAAAAACCAGTTGGTCATCTTCCACAGGGTGTGAGGTCCAGGATAGCCAAACAATTTCACCATTCTTTTTCCTGTACCTGTTTTCAAAATTAAAAAGTGGTATTGCATTGGTTAGTTCGCTTCGAACCCGTTGGGTCGAACGTTTATCGGCACAGAACACAAAATCATTGATGGGCCTTGCATACAATTCCTCCATCGTATAACCCAGAAGGTTTGACACGGCAGGGTTTACTTTTTTAAAATAACCATCATATCCGGCTATACACAATAAGTCAGGTGATAATTCAAAGAAAAGGTCATATTTGAAGTTCATGTCGTTCGTTATCTAGCAGCGAGATTAAACATCCCAATTGAAATTGATTATCATAGTTGGAGATCAATGCTCCAAACCTGAGGTAAAAATAATTAAAAGTTTATGCCAACCTAGATAAATAAAAAGAAAGATCAGGATAGCTATGAATTGAAAGAGGCTGCCCTTTTGGGACAGCCTCTAAAGGTTTTTAATTTTATAACTCCAGATAATTTCGGTATCAACCGCATTTGGATGATCCGCAGTCAGGGCAAGTCAGACAGCCTTCCTGGTAGATTACGTTGTGTGAGGCACATTCTTCACAGACAGCTCCGTCAGCAGCAGTTCCATCGGGGATGTATTTCTTCAGTGCGCGGGCCACACCGGCTTTCCAGCTGTTGATCGTATCATTGTCGAACTGTAGACTGGTTACCGTATCCACTACTTTGTGAATGGGCATTCCGTGGCGCAGGATTCCTGAAATTAGCTTTGCATAGTTCCAGAACACGGGGTTGAATTTGAACGACAAGCCTTCAATGGTCGTTTTGTACCCGCGTTTGTTGGTGTATTGGAAATCGTAGCGTTTGGTACCATCGGGCTCTATGTTTTTAATGATTTTACCAGTGGTAATGTTGCGCGGCAGTAAAATTCCATCTTCATCGTCCGATAGACCGGTAAAAATTTCATAAGGCCGTCCATCTATGGTTCCAATGAAAGCCACCCATTTGTCCTTGGTATTCTGGAAACGCACCACATCGGCTTCCAGTTCAACAGGGCGCTTGGTAGGGAAAATGCTCTCTTTACTCTCTTCTTCTTTTTTATGGGAAAGAAGTACTCCTGAGCGGCATCCGTCACGGTAAACAGTTACTCCCTTGCAGCCGCTTTTCCAGGCTTCGAAGTAGAGTCTTCCAACCAGTTCCTCGTCAGCATCGGCAGGCAAATTGATGGTTACGCTGATTGAATGATCCACCCATTTCTGAATTTTTCCCTGCATCCTTACTTTGTTCATCCAGTCGACATCGTTCGATGTGGCTTTGAAATAAGGTGATTTGGCAATCAAGAGATCGAGGTCTTCCTGGGTGTAATTCTTATTCAGGTCGTGTCCGTTGACTTCCATCCATTTCTTAAACTGGTGATGGAAAACGATGTATTCTTCCCATGAATCGCCTACCTCATCAACGAAGTCAACCTTTACATTTTTATCATTTGGGTTTACCTTGCGGCGACGTTTGTAAACAGGCATAAATACAGGCTCAATTCCTGAAGTGGTTTGGGTCATCAGGCTGGTAGTGCCTGTAGGGGCGATGGTCAACAAGGCGATGTTGCGACGGCCGTATTTTACCATGTCCTGGTACAGTTGTTCATCCTGGGCACGCAAGCGCTTGATCATCGGGTTGTTCTTTTCGCGTTCTGTGCTGTAAATGGCGAATGCACCGCGTTCTTTGGCCATGTTTACGGATGAACGGTAAGCCTCTACAGCCACGGTCTTGTGAATTTCTTCACTAAAATCAGTGGCAGCTTCACTACCGTAACGCAAGCCCAGGGAGGCCAGCATATCACCTTCGGCAGTAATGCCTACACCGGTGCGCCTGCCTTCTTTGGCTTTGGTCTGTATCTTAAGCCACATCGAGCGTTCAATATGCTTGATCTCTTCGTTTTCCGGATCGGCATCAATTTTTCCAATGATCCCATTGATCTTTTCCAATTCAAGGTCGATGATATCATCCATCATGCGCTGGGCATAAGCAACGTGTTCTTTAAATAATTCAAAATTGAATTTCGCCTTGGTAGTAAAAGGATTTTCAACGTATGAATTTAAGTTCACGGCAATCAGACGGCAGCTATCGTATGGACACAGCGGGATTTCGCCGCAAGGATTGGTAGAGACGGTTTTGTAACCCAGGTCGGCATAGCAATCGGGGACTGATTCCTTGATAATGGTATCCCAGAACAGGATTCCAGGTTCAGCCGATTTCCAGGCATTGTGAACAATCTTTTTCCACAGGTTGGAGGCATCTATTTCTTTGACGTATTTTGGGTTTTTTGCATCGATCGGATACTGGGTTTGATATCTTTCACCAGATTCAATGGCTTGCATAAAATCATCATGAATTTTAACGGAAACATTGGCCCCCGTTACTTTGCCTTGGTCCATTTTGGCATCGATGAATGATTCTGCATCGGGATGCTTGATGGAAACTGACAGCATCAGGGCACCACGACGGCCATCCTGGGCTACTTCGCGTGTTGAATTGGAGTAGCGTTCCATGAAAGGAACGATGCCGGTTGAGGTAAGGGCTGAGTTTTTAACTGGGGATCCTTTTGGCCTGATGTGAGAAAGATCATGACCTACTCCTCCACGGCGTTTCATCAACTGAACTTGTTCCTGGTCAACTTTCAGGATCCCACCGTACGAATCGGAGTTCCCTTCATTGCCAATTACAAAACAGTTGGAGAGTGAAGCAATCTGGAAATCGTTCCCGATGCCGGTCATGGGTCCCCCTTGAGGAACGATGTATTTAAAATCTTTCAGGAGCGCAAAAATCTTGTCTTCAGACATTGGATTTTCGTACTTCTCTTCAACTCTGGCGATTTCGGAAGCCAGGCGCCGATGCATATCATCGGGAGTCAGTTCGTAAAGATTGCCGAACGAATCCTTCAATGCATACTTATTTACCCAGACCCTTGCAGCAAGGTCATCTCCCTTGAAATACTTTTGGGAAGCGTTGTAAGCTTCATCCTGGGAGTAAGTTTTTTTGCCCGTTTGAGGCTCAATTGCTACGTTCTTGAATGCCATAATCAAATAATTTGATCTTTTATAAATTGTTAATCGTTTGTAAGCGTGATGAAAAATCACGTTGCTTTATCTGCGTTTTAGGGTATGCAATATAAAACCTTAATTGAAAATCCGGAGTACAAATTTAATAAATTATTTCTAAAGTTATCAACTTGCAAGTGTTAATAGTTTGAAAATTAATAAACTAACAAATTATCAAGTAAAAAAAGTTTACAAAAATGAAAATTGCTTTCAGAAAATCTGTACCCTGATCCTGTGCAATGTGATTGAACGAAAGCCGTTTGTGGAAGCAGGATTTTCAGGGGGGCGGCACAAGTTTATTTCAGCCGATTGATAAAGATTTTGTTAAGGATGGTTTGTGTAGCCCCCAGGTTCTGATCCGTAAAATTGGAACACGCAAGGGCTATTTTCTCTCTTTTTTCCAGGTCGGAAAGTATTGTATCCAGGATGGTTTGCAGTTGTGGGTAATCTTCCACTGGGAAAGCTACCCCCAGTTTTACCAGCGTGGTGGCTTCATTAAATTTAAGGTAATTGGGCCCAAAAACAATGGGCATTCCAAAAATGGCCGCTTCCAGCGTATTGTGGATTCCGACACCGAAGCCCCCGCCGATGTAGGCCAGATCAGCATATTGGTAGATGGATGAAAGCAACCCGATGGTATCAATAATCAATACTTGTTGGTCTGACACTTCATCGATGACTGCTTCCGTATAACAAAGCACTGGCGTTTTCAACAGACTTATTAACCGGTCGATATTTCCCTTTTTTGTTTCATGGGGAGCGATGATGAATTTAATACCGGGGTGAGCATGAATATACTCCACCAGCATCTCCTCATCGGGTTTCCAGGTACTGCCGGCAACAACAAGTAGCTGGTTGTTTTTGAATTTCTCGATCAGCGGAATCATTTTCCTGTTTCGTGCAATCTCGGCCACCCGGTCGAAGCGGGTATCGCCGGCTTTGGTCACATTTTTTAATCCTATCCTCCCAAGTAATTCAACCGACTGCTGGTCCTGCACAAAGAAGTGCTCAAATTGGAATAACAGGTTGCGGTACCATTTTCCCCAGGGTGAGTTTTTGAAAAAGAGTTGATTTTCGCGGAAGATAGCCGACACAATATAGAGCGGAATATTTCTTTTCTTCAACTCCTGAATGTAATGAAACCAGAATTCATATTTTACAAAGAAGACAATTTCAGGCTGAATCAAATCAATCAGTTGCTGGGCATTCTTTTTGGTGTCAGCGGGCAGATAGTAAATATAATCAGCCAGCTCATAGTTTTTCCTGATCTCATAGCCAGAAGGAGAAAAGAAGCTCAGAAAAATCTGGTAGGATGGATGTTGTTGTTTGATGGCTTCAATCAATGGCCGACCCTGCTCGAATTCACCCAGGGAAGCGCAATGAACCCAGATGATTGGTCTTCCATGATTGATTTTATGGGGCAATTCCTTAAAAACCATCTGACGCCCTTTCCCTATCTGGCTGGCCTTCTGGTTGAAAGGGGATGCCAGTTTTATCAGTAGCGAATAAAAGAAAATGGATAGCTTATAAAGAAAGTTCATGCAATGGAATTTTAACGTCAAAAGTAATGGTTTTTGATTCTGTTCGCTTGGTTTTATCCAAGACTTAAAATGTAACCCATGTCTTTCTTTAAATTCGGTTGCATGGATGCTGCCACTGCCAGCTGATCGCAGCGTTCATTTTCAGGGATGTTGGCATGTCCTTTGATCCAAATAAATTTTACCTGGTGCTTTTGAAATATCTTCAGGAAGCGGAGCCACAGGTCCTCATTTTTCTTGCCCTTGAACCTGATCTTGACCCAATTCCAGATCCATCCTTTTTCAACGGCCTCTACTACATATTTCGAGTCGGAGTAAATGGTCACCTGTGATTGTTCAACCTTGAGGGCTTCCAGACCTGCAATCACTGCCATCAATTCCATGCGGTTGTTGGTCGTCAGTTCAAATCCTTCGGATAATTCCTTGCGGAACTGTCCTGAAAGCAATACAGTTCCATATCCACCCGGACCAGGATTTCCGCGTGCAGCGCCATCGGTATAAATTGTAATGTTCAATGTTTTAATCTGTAAAAAGAAAGACCCATAAAAATACGGGTCTTCCAGGTATAATAAAATTCAACCTATCTATTAATTGGCAATTGTCATTTCATCAATCAGGTTTTGTGCCCCGGCCATTTTGTCAATGGTCCACAGTACAAAACGGATATCAACATTGATGCATTTCTGCAGTTCGTTTTCGAAGACGATGTCTCCGCTCATGGCTTCCCAGTTGCCGTCGAAAGCGATACCGATTAATTCGCCTTTGCCATTGATTACAGGGCTACCTGAGTTTCCGCCGGTAATGTCGTTGTTGGTGGTAAAGCAGGTATGCAATTTACCATCCTGGTCGGCATATCGACCGTAATCCTTGGCTTGGTATAATTTTTTCAACTGGACAGGCACGTCAAATTCATCATCTCCAGGGATTTCCTTTTCAATATATCCGCGCAAGGTGGTAAAATAATCGTACTTAACCGCATCTCGGGGACTATAGCCACCCACTGTCCCGTAGGTCAACCGCATACTGGAATTGGCATCGGGGTATAAAGTCTGATCTGCTTCCATTTCCATCAGACCGCCCACAAACAGTCGGTTTCCTTTTGTCAGGTCAGCAGTTGTTTTCCCGGTTTCATTGCGGATAAGGTCCAGCATCCTGAAGATTTCCAGGGATGTTTGGAAAATAGGATCCTTCCCGAGCACTTTTGCACTGGGCTTGGCAAAGAAACTAACCAGCCTTTGCTGGGTACCAAAGATTGATTTTGCATACATCTTTTTGGTGTATTTTTCAAAGTCATTGCCATATTTGTCTTTCACCTCACGGAAAAATGGCGGATGATATTGCGGTGCCACATTGGCCTGGTAGATACGGAAAAGAGCCGCTGCTGTTTTCTGGTCTGTGGCCGGATCGTAATCCTTAAAGAACTCATCCAGACCATCTTTAACCCGTTCGGTAGCCAAATTGATATGCTCTTTATTCTTATCTGACTTCAATACATCGTATAAGGGGCTGGCACGGTAGGCAAAGTAGAAGATCTCAGGCCCGCGGACCATTGCTTCCATCATGTATTCATAGGCCGTTTCATCTTCTACATTCTGATAGGAATTGGCAATCATGGGAAGTGCCTGGCTGTATTTCGCTTTCCGCTCTGCATTGGCGTTCACCCATTGGGTAAATTGATCTTCCAGTTTTTGTTTCTTCTCTACAACGTTCAGATCTTTAATTCCCTGATTTTGCCCGATGCTGAATTTATAATAATTCGAACTGCGCGCATATTTTGCAGAGTACATGATCCTGGCCTCTGGCGAGGTCCTCATGAAATCCTTCATAATCCGAAGTTTTTCTTCGCGAACTTTGATCCGCACAGGATTGGTTACATTGTAGGTGTATTCGATGCCGTAGGAAGTCTTATAACGGTTGGTCGATCCGGGGTATCCCATTACCATGGCAAAATCATTCTTTGTATAACCTTTCAGTGAAATGGGTAAATGGTATTTGGGTTTGTAAGGCACATTGTCCTTGGAATAGGCAGCAGGCTTTCCGTCTTTTCCACAGTAGATGCGAAAGATGCTGAAGTCGGCCGTATGACGGGGCCACATCCAGTTGTCGGTATCACCGCCAAATTTCCCCATTGATTGTGGTGGAGCCCCTACCAGGCGGATGTCGCGGAAGGTTTCGTATACGAACAGGTAATATTTGTTGTCGTTGTAAAGCGACTGAACACGCCCTTCATAATCGGTGTTGGCCGTGGCATCTTTTTCAATTTTGGAAGCAAGTTCACGTACCTTGGCTTTCCTGGCTTCTTCTGTTAAGGTGTCATTTAACAGGGGAAGGATTTGGGAGGTAACATCTTCGAAACGAACCAGGAAAGAGGCCGTCTTGCCAGGGTTTGACAATTCCTCCTCCTTTGTTTTTGCCCAGAACCCATCCTGCAGGTAATCGTGCTCTTTGGAGCTATGTTCCTGTATCTCATCATAACCGCAATGATGGTTGGTCAGCAGTAAGCCTTCTGCGGAAATAAGCTCAGCGGTGCATGACCCATGATCGAGCGCGACCACAGCATCTTTCAGGCTCGAATGATTGATACTGTAAATGTCTTCGGCACTGATTGACAATCCCAATTGTTTCATTTGGTTGATATTCAGCTTTTCAATCAAAGCTGGCAGCCACATACCCTCATCTGCTTTCACTGTTCCCGAGAGGATGATCTGCAGAATAGCGACAAATATTAATAATCGTTTCATTGTATATTTAAATGGTTGAATTTTGAATCAATATAAATTGCAAAGATATGTATATCTGATTATTTCCAAATCATTTATTGGAAAGGCTGTTAAAAATCATGTTAATAATAATTAACAGCCTTTGCCTTTCAACAAGTAAGGTGATTTTTAAACAGCGCCCTTTGGAATTGTTATCTTTGCTGAAAATATTAACAGGTATAAACGAATAAACCCATAGCTACATAGGGCACAGTTTATCCCGAGACCTCGGGATCTATGTGGACTATGTGTCTATGTGTTTAAAATAGAAATAAATGAAAATGGAAAGAAAAGTCAGGGTACGTTTTGCCCCAAGTCCTACAGGTCCGCTCCACATGGGCGGGGTACGAACTGCTTTATTCAATTATTTATTTGCCAAAAAGCATGGGGGCGACTTCCTTTTGCGCATTGAAGATACCGATCAGAACCGATTTGTTCCCGGCGCAGAGGCCTACATCATCGAAGCATTGACCTGGTGCGGTCTGGTGCCCGATGAAGGGGTAGGTTTTGGAGGCGACATGGGTCCCTACCGTCAGAGCGAACGCAAAGCCATGTATAAGAAATATGCCGATGCCCTGATTGAAAACGGATTCGCTTACTATTCGTTCGACAGCGCTGAAGAGCTCGATGAACTGCGCAAACAGGCCGAGGCCGACAAACAGGTTTTCTCCTACGACCTACATACGCGTGGCAGACTGAAGAATTCACTCACGCTTACCAATGAGGAAGTTTCAGCCTATTTGCAAAGCGGCGACCCATACGTGATCCGATTTAAAATGCCGGAGAACCGAGAGATCAT
>DASXUZ010000261.1:0-5992 GCA_036504555.1 Prolixibacteraceae bacterium
TCATTTCTCCTGATGGATTGACTCAAAATATTACCCGGTGTAACACCATAAGGAAGTCGGCCCGGACTATGGATTTCCAATCTGTCCTGAAATATATTAATGAAAATGTCTCCTCTCGTTGTGTAAGTTCTATGCACAAGCGCATTAACGACAAGCTCTCTGACAACCTCGATCGGGAAAAACGGAATATTTTTGCGAAACATTCCTTCCGAAACTTCCATGCTTTCCTGCCAATCTGGTACATCGGAGAGCACTTTTTCCAAAAGTTCTTTTGGGTTTAGAGAATAATCGTCAAGCAGGAGTTTCCATACCTTTTCATCCTTCTCATCATACCTGATTACTTGTATTGCGGGTGGGTATAAAAGAGAAGCCCTATCAGCTCTTCTTCCTATCCAGAGGATACCTAAATTTGTCAGATAGTTTCCCTGTTGCATAAAATAATGCTCCAGAATCTCGTCGTCAGTCATCTCTTTGATGAAATTACTGACCCTACTGGATGATCTTATTTCCTGAATTACAGTCACTTTCTTTTTTTGATCGAATAAAGCTTTATCGACTCTTCGGGTAGTTTGTTCCTCCCATACAAAAGCATTTTTATCGGCAGCCAGCCTGGCCATTTCATCAGGAGGGATAGGTCGGCAAACATCCGAAACCCTGATATAATATCTACCATCCGTAGTTGACGCAATGGTTTGTGCATTCCGGAAAATCTGAATTTTAATGAATTCCGCTTTGTTTGTTGCCATTTCAATTGTAATTGCTATGGCAACATTGATAGTGCGTTGTACAATATTTTTCTGAATCGTATCAGGAAGATTTTTATCTTTTACAATCTGATCTTTTGGTGGCAATGCATCATGATCTTCTATACCTATGATGATTTCACCTCCTTGTGCATTGGCAAAAGCCACACAATCCTTGGCCAACTCGTCCCAATCGGTTTGTTTGCCTTTTAAAATGCGGAATGATTTCTTGTCAAAACTTTTATTCTCTTCCATATTCAATATCAATTTACAATTCTCCACTAAACGCCTTCTGCAATACACTCTTTTTCAATTCCTCCAAATCTGCAATCTTTTGTTGATAAATGGCTTCCAGCCTTTTTGTTTCGGATGAAAGTGCATCGAGTTTGGCGACGATAGTTTGTTGTGATATTATAGATTTTGGAAATGAAATCACCAAGGATGAAAGTGCGCCTTGATTCAAACTTTTAATATTGACTCCGGTACCACTTTCCACAAGTTCTTTCCTCGCTCTTTGTGTTTTTAGAAAGTGGCATAAATATAACGATGAAATATTTTTTGAATTTAGTCGTACTCTGATTGTAAAACCGGAATGAGAAACTTTGCCAATAACATCTCCAGCTAAGAGAGTCCTGCCGATTAATGCAGGATTACCGTTTGAACGAACAGCCAGGATATCACCCTCTTTTAAAAAGTCGTTTTCACTTAATTTTCCATCAATAGTTACAGAATCCAAGGAGTCAAAAGGGACCCAAAAACTTTTTTGAAAATCTCTTACACCTACTAAATTTATTACTTCTCCTTTGCTTCCCTTTGTGAAATTCATTCCGTTTCTGAAAGTTGCAATTTCACCTAAAGACTTCTCTTCCCAACCCGCGCCTTTCGTAAAAAAAACATTTTGTAAATAACTCTCAAAAAGTTCTTTGGCATTTTTAAGATTCTGTTCAGCATTGGCTTTTGCTGTGGCTATGGCTTCAAAGGCTTCATCTAAAATGGAGACGATACGTTGTTGCTCGGATAGTGGTGGGAGTGGGATTATTAAATTATTTAACTGCCCTAAGGATAAATTTTGTTGAGCTGCACCCCCTTTCAATTTTTCAATTTCTTCGGATATGATGTTAGAAGTAAAATATTTTGCAAGGAAATTCACTAAAATACCTGAATTCTTTGCGAGCCTTACAATTGCTAAGGCTTGATTAGTATTTGCAGGAACAATTTCATCATTTACAATACCAATTCGGCCCAAAGCTCCCGCTATTGAAAACAGAATATCGTTTTCTTTTAGTTGCGACCTTTTTAACGATTCGTGACATTCATTTGAAATATATGCAACCTTGTTTGGTATTATTTGACCTGTTTCAGTTAAAGACTCTACCTTAATGAAATTCACACCTTCATCCGTAAATTTAAACCCAAGACTTGTTGGAGTAGTTCCTTTCGTAATAACTTCACAAATATCACCTAACCGTTTCTTTACCCAGTTATGATTCATATCAGTTCCAAAATTGAGTTTAATATCTCAGCACTTTCTTCGTCCAATGCTTTTATTTCTTCCAGTATTTCCTGCGGTTGGCGTAAGGCGACTTCTGCTTTCTTGTTGGGATTTTTGGCAGAGAGGTCAAAGGTCGTTTGGTCAATGTCTTTTACATTTATGCTCCATGAATTTTCACTTTCTGCAAAGGTCTTTTGTAGTTCAACAAAGTCGGCAAGGTCTTTCTCGTTGAGGGAATTTGTTTTGCCAAGGTTCCGATCAAGGTTCAACTGGTAGAACCATACTTTTTTTGTAGAGGAACCTTTTTCAAAGAATAGGACTACGGTTTTGACTCCTGCACCAGTAAAGGTGCCACCGGGCAAATCAAGTACCGTATGCAGGTTGCAACTTTCGAGCAGTAGTTTGCGAAGACTCACCGAGGCATTGTCGGTATTGCTTAAAAAAGTGTTTTTAATGACTACACCTGCCTTGCCACCTGCTTTGAGAATTTTAATGAAATGCTGAATAAAGAGAAATGCGGTTTCACCTGTTTTAATAGGGAAGTTCTGCTGTACTTCGGCTCGTTCCTTTCCGCCAAAAGGAGGATTAGCCAACACAACATCATAACGGTCCTTTTCCTGTATATCAGAGAGATTTTCTGCCAAAGTATTCGTATGTACAATGTTTGGTGCCTCTACACCATGCAGAATCATGTTCATCGTACCAATGATGTACGCCAGTGATTTTTTCTCTTTGCCGTAAAATGTGCTCTTCTGCAAAATCACGACATCACTTGTCGTCAGTTTCTTGCTGTGCTTCAGATATTCAAACGATTCACACAGGAAGCCGGCAGAACCCACTGCCCCGTCATAAATCTTGTTTCCGATTTCGGGAGCCACCACTTTTACAATGGTTTTTATCAAAGGTCGTGGGGTGTAATATTCACCACCGTTGCGTCCGGCGTTGCCCATGTTCTGTATTTTTGCTTCATACAGGTGGCTCATTTCGTGCTTTTCGGAATGAGTGCGGAAACGGAGTTCGTCAATGAGGTTAATTACTTCCCGTAAATTGTAGCCGGATTGAATCCTGTTTTTTAGTTCGCTGAAAATTTCACCGATTTTGTATTCAATCGAGTCGGCTCTTTCGGCATCGACCTTAAACTTTTTGAGATAAGGGAACAACCTGATATTCACAAAGTCGGCGAGATCATCGCCAGTAAGTGCTTTATGGTAGTCGAGCTTCCCTTCTGCATCCTTGGGAGTCGCCCAAATGCTCCATTGGTATTCCGGATCGATAATATTTGTGTAGGTCTTACCCGATAGTTCGGCTGCAGTAGCTTTGTCTTTCTCCAGATCGTCGAGGTATTTCAGGAACAACACCCAGGAGGTTTGCTCCACATAATCCAATTCACTTCCGCATCCGGCATCTTTATGAAGGATGTCGTCTATATTTTTAAAGGTCTGTTCGAACATTTTTTGTTGTTGTGTTTTACTCTGGTAAATATAAATATTTATTTCAAGCCAATTTGAAGAGCATAAAAAAAAGCCTCTAATGAGACTTTTCCCGATCAGACAGAGTTAAAACTACCCTCTCCTCTCTTTCATTGGGCTTATTATACTGGCCTTGGCGTTGCAAGCGGAGAAATAAGAGATCTGAAATAACTCTTGGCAGAGGTCTCAAATGTTGCCTTTCCCTGTACAATATAAATAATGTCTCCCAATGGAAAGCCATTTGATCCGTCAGGATTGGAGAAGTGTGAGTTCACTCCCCAAATAAATACTTTTAGTTTTTCAGCTATTTTTGAAAATCTGATAAGAATTTTGTAGACCTCTATTTGCATTTCAAACTCGGAAATAGCAGAATAGTCCTCCCCCATATCATGAATTTTTCTCAGGGCATTCTCGACAACATCTTGTATTTCTTCTAAATCATTGTCGATCATTGATGCTCTAAATAATTCGGTTGTTGGAACGATTCCTGATTTTACGCATAGAGGAATGAACGTCTCATTGATTAATTCAATGTATAGGTCAACAACATGACACCAATTATCTTCCACCAAATCATCACATGCTACTTGAAATTCATACATAATATTAAAATTTAATTGTTATATAGACCAAAAAATGATTTTTAAATTTTACTGCATTAACATTGGCTGTATTGTAATGTATTGCCCATGATAGGAGCAATCAAAGACGATTAAGCCAGAGTGGGTTAATTCCTTCTACGGCCCATCCCTTATTTGTGGCAGTTCAATGATTAATTTCATTTTTTTGACGATTCACATTTTGGATCATCTGCGATTTTCATCGTTAATCGTAGTGGTGATGCTTTTTTGAAGTCGTTAAGCACCCTTTTTAAGTAGTACGATTTGTCCGGTTTTATCAGATTGTATCTGAAATTAATTTCCCTGTTCAATCTGCTTTTCTCTTCCGGGGATCGGTTACAGAATCGGTACAATTGAAAATTCAGCAAACTAATCTTTAGGTGCAAAAATCTTATTTCTGATTTCATAATTTCAGGGCTTCTGCCAGCTGTTCAGATATATCAAAATCACTGCTTTCCGAAGAATGTACTTTTGTGAGCATTGTTTTAATTTGCTTCCTTCTGGCTTTCTTATCTTCTGAAGATAAAACTTCATCCGGTATTGCCTTGATATAATTATGAATCAGACTCTTCAGGTCATTACCTTCATTTATTGCCATTTCAGCCAGTGCCAGCAGAATGATATTGCCAGAAGATAAATCTTTCTTTGTGGTGGATATTTCAATAGATTTCATTTTTTTAATTCTTTGATATTGATTGTATAAGTCAGCTTTCAGTATCCTTTCAAAGGAAGGCACCAGTATATCAGATAAGATTATGCCTTTGCCATTGTTGAGGCTGATATGAGGCTTCTTGTAGTGTACTTCAAACTTGGTTAAATAGTCCTTCGGGTCCCAGCCAGCCTGTTGAATGATTTTTTTCATTGGAAGACCCTGTTTGTGTTCTATATTTATTCCGGCATTATATAGCTTCATCGAAACTAGAGGATCATTAAAGTACCGGATATTGCCCCGGTCTTTGCTCCTTTGATCCATTGTCAAGCCATTTCCGGCCAAATGTCCTTCGATAATCCTTTGAGGTTTTGAATCGAGTTTCATGATCTTCCCAAATTCAAATTTTTCGATAAAACAATCAAATAGCCCTACCTGGATCAGTCCTTCAGTGAATTGTATGGCTTCTGTGAAGTTCTGTTTATTCCAGGTGAAGTTATGCCCTTGAATGAAATACAAAGGGCTTCCTTTGAGCTTAATGTTGTTCTGCTGCGGATTGTATTGTATTTCCATCATCCGGCACCCTCTTACAAAGTATTTCTGTACTCCCGAAGCATAATCAGCTTCATGTTGCAAGTGTGCCAGATTCAGCTTATCTTTGCTTTCAAGATGTTTGGTTATCTCAATATGATCAATCATTTTAATATCCAAAAGAAAGGGGCTGTCTGTGAAGAGTCGCCCCTTTTCTGTTTTTAATTAATGCATTTGTACAAATACTCCATTATCATTTCCAGATCCATCACACCACCGGGGAAGTAATGTATCTTGATTTCCTTCCAGTCGGATCCTGTTTTTTCTAATACGACAAGATCCCCGATATCCGAATCCCTGTCAATCTTTCCCAAATTGTTTGATATTCCGATGGTACCATAACCAATAAAGGAAGGGAAGGATGGCATTTGCCAGATATTTGTCCTCATCTGAAATGGCTTGAATTGTTTCAAAGGGGATGATTCACT
>DASXUZ010000262.1:0-2831 GCA_036504555.1 Prolixibacteraceae bacterium
CCTCCTTTGGCCCTGTCCCTTCAGAAAATCAATTGCGTTGGCAGGAAATGGAATATTACGCTTTTGTTCATTTCTCGCTCAACACTTATACAGACCAATCATGGGGCAATGGCAATGAGGATATAAAGCTGTTTAATCCTGAAAAAGCAGATTGTCGGCAATGGGCGCGCATTTGCAAAGAGGCAGGTATGAAAGGAATCATCATTACGGCAAAGCACCACTGTGGGTTTTGCCTTTGGCCTTCAAAATATACCGAGTATTCAGTAAAAAATACCCCATGGAAAAATGGCAAGGGAGATATGGTTCGCGAAATGGCCGATGCCTGTAAAGAATACGGCCTGGAGCTAGGAATTTACTTATCTCCATGGGACAGGAATAGCAAGGACTACGGAAAACCTGAATACATTACCTATTTCCGTAATCAGCTCACTGAACTGCTTACCAACTATGGACCAATCTTTGAAATATGGTTTGACGGGGCCAACGGAGGTTCAGGATACTACGGGGGAGCCAATGAAACGCGCACCATTGACCGTACGATCTATTATGACTGGAAGAATACCTACGCGCTGATCCGAAAGCTACAGCCCAATATTGTTATCTGGAACGATGGGGGAGACAGGGGAGATCTTCGTTGGGTAGGAACAGAAGAAGGCAATGTTGGCGAAACCAATTGGAGTTTGCTCAATGCCACCGGAGAAGTAGGATGGAGTATGTTGCATTTCGGTCTTGAAAATGGAAACGCATGGGTGCCTGCTGAAGTGAATACTTCCATCAGGCCAGAGTGGTTTTACCACCCCAGTGAAGACTCCAAAGTGAAGACCGTTCCGCATTTAATGGATGTATACTATCATTCCATAGGGAGCAACGGCTCGCTATTACTCAACTACCCGATCATGCCAAACGGCTTGATCCATCCAAATGACGAAAAGGCAGCCCTTGAAATGGCTAAGGCAGTGAAAGAATCTTTTGCTGTCAATCTTGCTCAAAAGAGTAAAGCAGAAGCTTCCAATGTTCGTGGAAATGCAAAGGAATTTGGGGCAGGCAGGACAATCGATAACAACAAAGATACCTATTGGGCGACCGATGACAATGTGACAAAAGCTTCATTGACAATAGATCTTGGAAAACCGACCTTGTTCAACCGTTTCCTGGTACAGGAATATATTCGTTTAGGACAGCGTGTGAAAGCATTTACCGTGGAAGCCCTTGTGGATGGAAACTGGAATGAGGTAGCCAAAGCTACGACAATTGGTTATAAACGAATTCTTCGTTTCCCGAGTGTAAAGGCAACGAAGGTTCGTTTGAGTATCACCGATTCCAAAAGTTGCCCTGTCATATCCAATATCGGAATTTACAATGCACCTGTATTCCTCAATGCACCCTCTATCGCAAGAAATCAATCGGGAGAAATCAGCATTGTAACAGATGATATAGGGCCAATTTTTTATTACACGCTAGACGGCAGTGAACCAACCCTGGATTCAAAAAGATATTCAGATCCGGTTCACACAGAAGAAAAAGTAGAAGTAAAGGCCATTGCATATGATCCTGCGACAAGAAAAAGCAGTCCTGTAGGTCATGAAAAATTCGATATCTGCCGTAAAGATTGGAAAATAATGGGGACTGATGATCAGAAGGCCTACGCTATTATAGACGGAAACTCATCGACTGTCTGGCACCAAAGAGGAGACAAAAAAATACCCCTTGATTTAACCATCGATTTGGGGAACAAATACAAGGTGTGTGGTTTCAGATACCTTCCTGATCAAAATAAATGGAGCTCTGGAATCATCACGAACTATCGGTTTTATATTTCACAGGACAATATAGAATGGAAACTGGTAGATGAAGGAGAATTCCCCAACATTAAAAATAACCCGTTGTGGCAAAGCAAGCCTATTTTGCCAGTCCATGCCCGTTATGTCAGGCTGCAGGCATTAAAAAACACTTCGGGTGACAATGTTGCCGGATATGCCGAAGTAGATGTGATAACCAATTAAGACACAAATAATCCATTATTCAATATACTATGAAAAGGAATTTTACTCAGTTCTCTCAATTATACAAAAGAGGGTTTCTTTATGTAATTATGGGTTGCGGGCTTTTATTGTCTGTATCTGTACAGGCACAGTTGCCAACGGCAAAGCAAATTGCAGGCAAGATGAAAATTGGCTGGAACCTTGGAAATACCCTTGAAGCTACTTGGGTTCCTCGTAATTCCTTTGGCACAACTACTAAGACAGCCATTGATTCTGTAAAAGCTGCAGGGTTTAATACCGTAAGGCTTCCTGTAGCATGGTTCTACCATTCCGATACCATTACCAGTATAATTGATGCAGCATGGTTTGCCAATGTAAAAAAGGTAGTAGACTATTGCATCAAGGATAGTATGTACGTAATTATCAACGCACACTGGGATAAAGGGTGGCTGGAGAACAGGGTTAACACTGCCAATAAGGACATAGTGAATAAAAGACAGCAGGCATACTGGACCCAAATAGCTACTTATTTCAAGGATTACAATGATCATCTGCTTTTTGCAAGTGCCAATGAGCCCAATGTGTCAGATGCCACCGGTATGGCTGTTTTGTTATCCTATCACCAGACTTTTATCAATGCCGTCCGTGCAACCGGGGGAAATAACAGTTCCAGAACCCTCATCATCCAGGGGCCATCAACCGATATTGATAAAACCAATAAATTGATGAATACTCTGCCCGTTGACCAGATTGAAGGCCGTTTGATGGTTGAAGTCCACTATTATACGCCTTGGAATTTTTGTGGAATGAATGGGGATGCAAGCTGGGGCAAGATGTTTTACTACTGGG
>DASXUZ010000263.1:0-40956 GCA_036504555.1 Prolixibacteraceae bacterium
GTTTGGCCGGGAATAAAACCAATGATGGTGACCAATGCGAAAAGGCAGAGGGTAAGATTAATAATGCGCGATTTGTTTTTTTCGCTGGTAAAAACTTCAGCAACCAGAATAACCAGGGCTGCAAAGGTGAGCAGCAGTTCGTGGCGCATGAGTATAAATTGTCCGAGATCCATATTTTTCGGTATTAGTCTAAATTCAAATTAAAAAGGAATGACTGTTGCCAATCGTGTAATGATCGGTTTTAAACTTGTAGTGATCGTTTCTGATAACCAAAGAGGTGCAATACCAATGGCAGCAACAGACAAAACAAGTGTGACTGTACTTAGTTTTTCATACCATTTAGCATCTTCCAGATGGGCATGGTGCTGATCTTTCAAAGGACCCAGCAGGATAATGCCAACCACCTTTAAAATATATACGGCAGTGATAACAATGGAAGAACACACAATTACGGTTACAACACGATGAAACATATCCTGGTGTTGGAAAGAGCCGACAAAAACAGTCATTTCAGCAACGAATCCACTCAGGCCTGGAAGACCTAACGAAGCGAACCCTGCGATCATATAAACCACGGCAAGAAAAGGAATCACCTTCATTAAACCACCCATTTGGCGGATGTCGCGTGTATGGGTACGACCGTATATCATACCAATCAGGGCAAAGAAAAGGGCTGTCATTAAACCGTGAGAAATCATTTGAAGGATTGCACCGTCCATGGCAGTTTGATTCATCATCAGAAGTGCAAAGATTACCAATCCGCAATGACTTACCGATGAGTAAGCATTGATGAACTTCAGGTCAGTTTGCCAGATGGCGCTAAAAGCCCCGTAAACAACGCTTATTGTCGTTAGGATAATGAATATCCAGGCCATTTCTTGTGCGGCCTGTGGCATGAGAAACATGGCAACGCGGAAACATCCATAACCTCCCAGTTTCATCAATACACCTGCATGAAGCATCGACACCGCAGTTGGCGCTGAAGCATGACCATCGGGCGACCATGTATGAAAGGGAAACAATGCTCCAAGGATTCCAAAACCCACAAAAGCGAATGGAAAGAAAAAACGCTGTGCAGCAACAGGAATCTGTATTTTGGAGATCTCAAGAATATTAAACGTAAGTTGTCCACCCCCTGGAGCTGAATTGTAGTATAGACCTAAGATACCTACCATGATCAAAGCTGAACCTGCCATGAGCATCAAAGTCAGTTTCATGGCTGACTTTTCCTTCGGTCCGGTACCCCAGAGACCAATGAGCAAATACATTGGAATCAGCGCCAATTCGTAAAAGAGGAACATGGTAAAAAGGTCGAGCGAAATAAAGAATCCGTAAACAGCGGTGACAAGCAATATGAGTGAGATGAAAAACTCTTTTGTCAGATATTGAAGTTCCCAAGAGGCAAATACGCCTGCAAACATCACAATTGAAGTAAGTCCAATCATGGCTACAGCAATTCCATCGACCCCGAAAGCAAAATGAATGTTCAAGCTTGGGTACCACATGAAGTCAGAGGTAAAGAGCATCTCGTGCATCATCCCGGTTTTCCGTGCAGCAAGGTATGCAAACACAAGATAAATTGTTGCTATCAGTTCCACACCCATTCCGATTGCCGAAACGAGCCGAGCACCTTTATAATCCTTGGTAAAAAGGACTCCGATCATGGTGAGAACCGGGATTAAGACCAATAAAGTTAGAATATTCACTTCTGTATATTTTAAATTTTTGTTTCTAGCTTAAATTCATTTTCTAGCTCAAAAAGTACAGCATTGACAGTGTCAGAGCCAATGTTCCGGCAACGAACATGAATGCATAATGCTGCAATTGTCCTGACTGCATACCTCTTATTCTATAGGATATTTTTTCAGTTGTCGTGCCAATTCCAACCATAAAACCATCGATGATGTGACGGTCAAACCATGCTATTGGACGAGATATATAATTGAAAATAATCTTGCGTGTAACAAAAAGATAGATTTCATCAAAATAGAATTTGTTAAAGGTGGCAGTATATAAAACGCCCCATCTTAAAGCTAATTTCTCCGGAATAGCACTTTCCTTCTTGTAAAGGATCCAAGCCATTGCAATGCCAAATAAGCCTATTAGAACAGAAGGAATGGCTACGGCAAAGTCCATTTCCGATTCAAAAGGCATTTTATCGGAAGTAACCAATTCTGTGAATGGAAGATATCCAGCGAAAATAGAAGCTACGGCTAAGAACATCAAGGGAATTGTCATTACCAGTGGGCTTTCATGGGGTGTATGATGATAATGTCTGTCTTTTCCCCAGAAAACGCTGAAGTACAATCTGAACATATAGAATGCAGTTAACCCGGCAACGAGAAACTCGACAGCAAATAAAAGCTTGTTATGATGCAGTGCAGCTACCAAAATTTCATCTTTACTAAAGAATCCGGAAAGGAAAGGAACTCCAGCAATGGTCAAACAGGCAATCAGGAAAGTAATATGCGTAATTGGCATATATTTGCGCAATCCACCCATGTCGTACATATAGTTTGAATGAACGGCATGAATGATTGATCCTGCTCCGAGGAACAACAAGGCTTTAAACATGGCATGGGTAAAGAGGTGGAACATGGAAGCCATGTATCCAACGCCTTCTTCGCCGCCATATCCTGAAACACCCAGGGCCAGCATCATGTAACCCAGTTGCGATAGGGTTGAAAACGCCAGAACGCGTTTAATGTCATATTGTGTAATGGCGATTACTGCTGCAAAAAGCGAAGTGAATCCACCCACGTAACCAATTATTTCCTGTGTGGCAGGAGCTTGAAAATGGATAACCGGAAACATACGGGCAACAAGAAATACACCGGCAACAACCATGGTGGCGGCATGAATCAATGCTGAAACAGGTGTTGGACCTTCCATTGCATCTGGCAACCAAATGTGCAGGGGGAACATGGCTGATTTACCGGCACCACCAATGAAAATTAAAGTCATAGCCCATGTTAAGGCCGAGATACCCAAGAAACTCATGGAGGCAGCGCTTCCAAAAATAGCGGTACCGGGTTGAGTCAGTTGGCTGAAATCAAAAGTTCCGGTCACAAACGAAAGTATCAATATCCCGATCAGGAACCCAAGGTCAGCAAACCGGGTGACAATGAATGCTTTCTTGGAAGCTGCCACTGCAGAAGGTTTCTGATAGTAAAATCCGATCAAAAGGAATGAACTCACACCTACCAATTCCCAGAAAATGTACATCTGGAAAATATTGGGAGCAATAACCAATCCAAGCATCGAGAAGGTAAACAAGGACAAAAAGGCATAAAAACGGGCAAACCCAGTTTCACCTTTCATATATCCAAGGCTGTAAATATGCACCATAAATGAAATAGTGGTAATTACAACGAGCATCATTACTGAAATAGGGTCAAGTAAAATACCCATTTTAATAATCAGCGTTTCAGTAAATTTTAACCATGTGATTTCCATGGGAATAATGCTCTGAAAGCCTTCAGCAAGATGGCTTCCGAAAAAATACTTTCCAGCTGTTACCAACGAAAGTACAAATGAAGTTCCCATTCCGATTGTTCCCAATATACCAGAAACAATGGGTTTCCATTTCATTCCCAGCAATCCGGTAACCAAAAACATTACCAGTGGAATCAACGGAATTAATATCGTGTAGGCAAATCCAGTCATTGTTCTGTATATTAAAATTTCATTTCATTTATATTTTCTACATCGATGTTTTGCAGGTTCCTATAAATATTGATGATCAATGCGATGGCAACCGAAGCTTCGGCAGCAGCAATTCCAACAATAAATAATGAGAAAAAATGTCCTTGCAACTGGTCAGGATACAAATACCTGTTGAAAACCAGAAAGTTGATATTCACTGAATTCAAAATGAGTTCAACTGACATTAGCATGGTAATCAGGTTCCGGCGAATGATAAATCCGCATATTCCTGTAAAAAACATAATTGTGCTAACCACTAAAAAATGCTCAATTCCTACTCCCTCAATCATATCTCTGAGTTTTTATTTTTATCTTTTTTGGCAACGATTATCGCGGCAATCATGGCTGCCAGTAGTAAAATACTGATTAATTCAAAAGGCAAAACATAACCATTTTTACCAGTGCTGAGCAGTTGATTTCCGATTGCAGACATATCAACCGGAAGTACCGCAACATTGCTTGCCTTGAAAGGGTGGGTGAGAAGTGTTGCCAGTACAAGAGCACATCCAGTAACGGCTACACCAATTCCCATCAGCAAGTTGACCAATGAAGGACGATTAAAACGATGTGAAATGTGATGCGTCAGCAGAATACTGAAAATAATCAGTACTACAATACCTCCCGCATACAGGGTTAATTGTACCGCTGCCATAAACTCGTATTTCAACAAAAAGTACAATCCTGAAGTTGCAACAAGTACAAACAGCAGATATACAGCAGCTCTTAAAATTCTCCTTGTGGTAACCGACAATATGGAGAATGTCAGGATAATTCCTGATAACAGGTAAAACATGAATACACTCAGGCTCATTTCTTTGGCTCCTTTTTTAGTGAAGAACCCGGTTGGTTCAATACTTTGGTCAGTTTATGCCGGTCAAATACGGCATGTTCAAATTCCTGTCCAAATGCCAGAGCATCTGAAGGACATGTTTTCACGCATAATCCGCAAAAAGTACACATCGACAGGTGGAAAATATGTTTGTCGATCACTCGTTCCAATTTCCCATCGGCATTGGGAACGCGGTCAGTAATAATTTCAATTGAACCATTGGGGCAATTCATTTCACAAATACCGCAACCGGTACATTTGTGCTGATTGTTCTCATCATGTGGCATGATGATTTCACCCTTGAAGCGTGGCTCCATTTTCAGGGTGTCCCGGTTCTCGGGGTATTGCTGGGTTACAATTTGCCCCGGACTTACAAAGTATTTCCCGGTGACCCGTAATCCGGCCCACAACGAGGAAATTCCTCTGAATAAATCGCTAAAATATTTTGATATGCTACTCATCGTTTTTCGCTATTAATATTAAAAATGCCAGTGCATTAGGACTAAAAATGCGATCAGTACAATGTTCACCAGACTGATTGGCAATAAGTATTTCCACTCCAGTGTCAGTAACTGGTCGATACGTAAACGTGGGAATGTCCATTTGAACCACATAATCACATAAATGATAAAGAAGGTTTTGGTAAAGAACCAAACGATTGAAGGAATATAATCCATCACCTGGTTAAAGCCTTCCCAGTTTCCAATGTGAAAGGGCATCCATCCTCCAAGGAACACTGTTGCACCAAGGGCGGCAACAATAAACATGTTGATATATTCGGCCAGGAAGAAAAATGCAAACTTGATTCCCGAGTATTCGGTATGAAATCCAGCGGTCAATTCTGATTCTGCTTCTGCAAGGTCAAAAGGGCCACGGTTAATTTCAGCGGTGCTGGCAATCAGAAAAATGATGAAGGAGATAATGGCCGGAATGTGGCCTTTAAAAATCCACCATCCATCGGCCTGGCTTTCAATAATGCCTGAGAGTGACATGGTTCCTGAAAACACCACAATGGCAAGCAGTGAGAGTCCAACTGAAAGTTCGTAACTTACAATCTGTGCACCACTTCTCATAGCTCCGATCAAGGGATATTTACTGTTGCTCGACCATCCTGCAATCAGGATACCGACCACTCCAAGTGAGGAAACGGCCATTACGTAAAATACGCCAATGTTGAAATCAACTGCCTGAAGGCCTTTTGCATACGGCACAGCCGCCATGGCCATGAACGATGCAATGATCACAATAAAGGGAGCCAGAATAAACAATAACTGGTCTGCTTTGCGAATCGGAATAAGTTCCTTCATCAATAATTTGATAAGGTCAGCAATGGTTTGTAACAAACCCCATTTTCCGACACGGTTTGGGCCTACCCGGTTTTGAATGATGGCACAAACTTTACGTTCAAGGTAAACCAGGAAGAGACCCAGCAAGGCATAAAAGGTCAGGAACAGGAGTCCGATAATTACCAATTCACTCAGTACGGCCAATCCCGGGCTCATCCAGCTGTGTAAGGCAGCATCAATTGATCCGGTTAGGGTCGAAAAATCATATATTTTTGATGACATATCTGTATTCATTTATCTGTCAATATCAGGAATTACAAGGTCAAGAGAACCGCTGATGGCTACCAGGTCAGCAATTTTGCCACCTGCTGCCAGTTCATTCATAATAAATAGGTTGCTGAAGTTGGGAGTACGGAATTTTACACGGTAGGGTGTTTTATTGCCGTCACTGACAATATAGACGGCTAATTCTCCGCGTGCAGTTTCTACTCTCTTAAAATATTCACCTGCTGGCAACTTGATGATTGGCTTCATCTTGGCGGTGTAATCACCTTCAGGAATGTTATCAACCAGTTGTTCGATAATTTTCAGTGACTCCCACATTTCAGCCATTCGCACCTGGTAACGGGCGAATGTATCACCTTCTGTCATCAGGATTTCGTTGAACTGCACCTTGTCATATGCACTGTAGGGGGCAATTTTACGGATGTCACATGAAAGGTTCGATCCGCGTCCGGAAGGTCCGGTTATACCATATGAAATGGCCTGTTCACGGCTCATATACCCAACTCCCTTGGCTCTTTCATGAAAAATGATATTTCCGGTAAGCAATTGATCGTATTCCGGTAATTTTTTCCTGAAATAGGTAATGAATTCCTTGGTTCGTTTTTGGAAGTTTGGATGAACATCGTGCATAAAACCACCAGGGGTATTGAAACTATGCAAAAGGCGCGATCCAAATGATTCTTCGAATATATCCAGAATATGCTCCCGGTCGCGTAAACCATAAAAGAAGGCTGTCAATGCGCCAAGGTCCATTCCAAAAGCACACCACCACAACTGATGCGAAGCAAGACGGTTTAATTCATCCAATATAGTACGGATGTATTTTACACGTTCAGGCACTTCCACCTGCAAGGCATCTTCCACGGTCAGGCAAACGGCTTCGTTATTGATATGAGCCGAAAGATAGTCCATCCGGTCAGTCAGGTGAATAATTTGCTGATAGCTGATGGCTTCGCACATTTTTTCAATGCCCCGGTGAATGTACCCGATATGTGGAACCAAGTATTTAATGGTTTCACCTTTCAGGCAAACTTCAAACCTCAAAACTCCGTGAGTAGAAGGATGTTGGGGGCCCATATTGATAATATAGTCCTCATTCTCCCTTACAATCACATCTTTAATTATCTCTTCACTCATATATTGAGTTTTATCGTTCAATGATATTTATTTCGTCGCGGAAGTCTTTGCGCAATGGATAACCGTAATCATCTTCCAAAAACAGTCTTTTCAGATTGGGATGGTTGTTGAACCGGATTCCAAATAAATCGAAAACTTCCCTCTCGTGAAATTCGGCAGTAGCCCATACAGAACTAAGGCTGTCAACCGATGGATTTTCGCGGTCAATTAAAACTACCTTCAATACAACCATGTGTCTGAATTGAGTCGAATCCAGGTGATATACCATTGTCATGTGGGTAATGAAGTCCACTGCCGTCAGGCTGATCAGGTAATCAAATGCGGTGTCCTTGTGATTTTTTAATCCTTCAGCCAATGCCAATAGCTTGTCAGCGGGCACCACGACTTCCGTCAATTGTGTTCCTTCAGGAAACGTTGCTTCCGGAACCATTTTCAGGATGAGTTCCGATAATTCTTGTTTATTAAGCATAGTATTGGAATTAAAGGAGTTTCTCTGTATCGGTTTCCGTATCACTGCTAATCGATTCGCCTTTTATTTTTCGTTGAAGCTGCATCACCCCATAAAGCAATGCTTCCGGGCGGGGTGGACATCCGGGAATGTATACATCGACCGGAATCACATGATCAACTCCACGTACTACCGAATATGAATTGTAAAAGAAAGGCCCTCCGGAAACGGCGCAGGCACCCATTGCAATCACATATTTCGGATCAGGCATTTGGTCATACAAACGCTTCAGGACGGGAACCATTTTGTGAACGATCGTACCAGCAACCACAATGACGTCAGCCTGTCGTGGCGAAGCACGGTATACTTCGATGCCAAAGCGGGCAAAGTCATGTCGTGCAGCTCCTGCCGCCATCATTTCGATCCCACAACAACTCGTGGCAAAGGTCAATGGCCAGATTGAATTCGACCTGCCCCAGTTGAGCAGGCTATCGATACTGGACAGAAAAACGTTTCCTCCAGTTTTTTTTAGGAGTTCGAGTGACTCATTGTCACCGAAATCCTCATATTCCATAGACTTAATTTCTATACCCATTTCAATGCTCCTTTTTTCCATGCATACAAAAGTCCAAGACCCAGTATGAAAAAGAAAATGATGATTTCAATAAATGCTCTAAGACCAATTTCACGCATTACCACTCCCCAAGGGAACAGAAATACGGTTTCAACGTCAAAAATCAGGTAAATAATGGCGAATAAATAATACCCCACGTTGAATTGAATCCATGCGGGACCTTCAGATGGGATACCGCATTCGTAAGGTTCGATTTTTGCCAGATTAAATGATTTGGGCGCTGCCAAAGAGGCAAAGATAATCGCTCCTCCTACAAGTATAAGAGCAACAATAAAAAACAGAATCAGTAATTCACTTGCCATATCTTTATATATATATAGATAATTTGGTCAGATATTTAAAGGCGCAAAAGTAATGCTTTAGATAAAAATTGAAACTAATTCTTTGAAAAAGTTCACGGAACATCTAAAAAAGATTTTTCGAATAAAAGGTTAGAAGAGTTTGTTTATATATATATGATTGAAATTGAAATCATTGAATTCGTTTAGAACAATAAAATAATTTCAATTCTTCATTTCAAATCCTTCGAAAAAATAAAATTCCGATGATCGGTCAAATAATAGTTGAGTGTTCATAAAAAAAATATGAAGTATATAGTTAATTGAATTAATATTCATAAATTTAACCCGTAATAAATAAATTCGTAAGAAAATTTATTGGGTACATTTTATTTTAAATTGTTTTTTATTTAATAAAGGGTTTTCAAAAGGCCAGATAAAAACGAGCGGGTTAAAGCCTTCGTAGTTAGCGACTATTAAGTAATTACGATCACTTCTATCCATTGATAAGGGGAATTAATTGCAACTCCCAAAGTTATTTGCTTTTAAGACTTTTACATAAAATAAAAAATGTAATAAGAAAAGTTCAGAGTGGAAAATAATTGTCAGAATCAAAAATATAAAAAGCGTCAGATTCAAAAAAATGTAAAATTAAATAAGCTGCCTATGGTATAAAAATAGTTAAAAAGGAAGAGGTAGAAACCGTCCCGGTCGGTCAAACTATGAGGGTTTCATACCTCTTCAAACATTTTGATTTATCACGAATATTTAGTAATTAAACCAAAAACCAAAACTATGAAAAAAAACTGGTTCTGCCGAGGCTTTAGGCCCCTGGCAGGTGAATTGCGTAAAAAATTTCAGATTACAATCTTCTTGCTCGCTATCTCAGTTGGAAGTTCTTTTGCTGCAGGGAACTTAGGGCAATCGACCAATATTGGTTCCAGTGCCTTGCCAATGAACAATGAAAACTTCAAAAACACTGAACAAACACAACAACAAAAATCAGTTTCAGGAACCATTACCGATGCGACTACAGGCGAGCGGCTTATTGGTGTGACAGTTTATATTGTGGGCACGACAACTGGAGCTGTTACAGATGAAAATGGCCGGTATACGCTTACGGTGCCCAATTTGAATGCTTCACTGGAAGTTTCGTTCATTGGATACATCAAGGAAACAATCGTGTACAAAGGACAGCCAACCATTGATGTAAAGCTGTCCCCAGAATTCAAGGCTGTTGACGAGGTCGTTGTAACTGCCTTGGGTATTAAAAAAGAAAGCAAGAGCCTGGGGTATGCTACCTCACAGATTAATTCAGACCAGCTAACGGTTAACCGTACCCCGAATTTAATGAATACCCTATCCGGTAAGATTGCCGGTGTCAGTATTTCAGGATTGGGAACTGGACCTGCTGGTACTTCTAAAATCCGTATCCGTGGACAATCTTCCATTTCAGGTCAGAATAGTCCATTGATTGTTGTCAACGGGATCCCCATTGACAATACCAACTTTGGTACCAATCCAAACAATGCTGGCTCAGACAATTCCATCGGTGTAAGAGGCGGCGGAAATACTTCTGACGGTGGTGACGGACTTTCAAGCATCAATCCTGATGATATCGAAAGCATGACTGTCCTGAAAGGGGCTGCAGCTTCTGCATTGTACGGCTCAAGGGCCAAGGATGGTGTAATCATGATTACAACAAAAACAAAAGGTACCCACAAGGGGATCGGCGTTACCTACAATATGAACTTCACCAATGAAATGCCCATCGATTATACGGATTACCAGTATGAATATGGACAAGGTGAAGCCGGTGTCAGGCCAACTGCTGCCAACCCTGTTTCGGGTCAATGGTCCTTTGGGGAAAAATTTCAACCAGGGATGACACAGGTATTGTTCAACAATGTGACGGTTCCTTATGAGCCACAGCGTCATATCATCAAGAATTTTTTTAGAAATGGACAGAACCTGACCAACACGATTACGCTTTCCACCAATAGCGATAAAGGGGGAATGAACCTTTCGATGGCCAATTTAACCAGTGATGGAATTGTACCCAACAACTCGTTTAAAAGGAATACTGTTAATATTGGTTTTGGTTATGACTTATCAGATAAACTAAGTTTCCAGGGGAATATGAATTATTCCAATGAATACAATAAAAATCCACCCAATATTGGCAACCAGGATAATTCAATTCCAACGGCCATCTATGCCATGGCCAATTCCATGCCATTGGACGTATTGAAAGCCAATGCACATGATGCAGCTGGAAACGAATATGTTTATTCACGCTTCAAGAACCGGACAAATCCATATTTTACTTTGTCAGATCAGTTTCAAAACATTCGCCGGGATCGTATTTTTGGGAATATTTCCATGAAGTACAATCTCCTTAAATGGCTTTTTGTCCAGGGAAGAGTTGGACAGGATTATTGGTCACGTGATCAGGATTATAACAATTTCCCAACCGGTCAGGCTTCGCTTGCTCCTGCACCAGCAGGTTTTGTCAATGGTATTTATACCCAGGAATCACGCAGGTTTAGGGAAATCAATGCTGACTTCCTGGTTTCAGGAAACAAGAAATTTGGTAGTTTTGGATTGAATGTGACTGCCGGAGGAAACCAAATGAAGAGACGCTCTGATGTAAATAGTGTACAGGTCACCGACTTTGTTGTCAGAGGCTTATATACGGTTCAAAACGGAAGAGCCAAAGATCCTACCTACGATCTTTTTGAAAGGGGAGTCAACTCACTTTATGGTTCATCTGAAATATCTTATAAAAGTACACTCTATTTGAATGGTACGCTTCGAAATGACTGGTTTTCAACATTGTCACCTGCTAACAGAAGTATTCTATACCCATCAGTTTCGGCCAGCTATGTATTCTCCCAATCTTTATTCAATCATTCCAAATGGTTGACATTTGGAAAGTTAAGGGCTGCTTATGCCGAAGTGGGAAGTGATACCGACGTTCCTTCCTATTCCAATGTATTATTTTATGGCGTCAATTCAAATTTGGCAGCCAATCCTGCAGGAACAATGCAACCTGTTGGTGGTGCTTCTGGTACGACTGTCCCAAATCCCAATCTGAGGCCGATGAGAACTGCTGAAACAGAATTGGGTTGGGAAATGAAAATGTTTGATAACCGCCTGGGTTTTGATTTGTCTGTCTATCGGAAAATAACAAATGACCAGATTGTGCAGGCTCAGATATCTGACGCATCCGGCTTTGTTGATACACGTATCAATAGCGGTAAAAGTCGCAACATGGGAATTGAATTGATGGTCGATATGGTACCTGTCAGAACTAATAATTTCCAATGGAATTTTACTTTCACGGGTGCATACAACATTACCAAAGTATTGAGTTTGTTAACCGATAAGCCTGGCGAAAGAATCACTGTTGGAACACATGTATTCAATGGGGAATTAAGGCAGATTGTTGGTGAAGAAATGGGACAGATTGCCGGTTTTGGATATAGACGAGATGCCAGTGGACAACAAATATTTGGAACCAATGGTCTACCTTTAAGAACGCTTGATCTGATTAACTTTGGAAGTGCGTTGCCCAAATGGACCGGTGGTTTTACCAATGCTTTCAATTACAAAGGAGTCTCCTTCTCTTTCCTGATCGACTTCAAATTGGGAAACAAGATGCTCTCAGGTACCAATTTCAATGCTGTTCGACACGGTCTTCATAAAATGACACTGGAAGGCAGAGAAGGTGGAGTGGTTGGTAAAGGTGTTGATATCAATGGCAACGTTAATACAGTTGTTGCTCCGGTTCAGACTTATTGGGAAATAGTGAGATCCCAGGCATTGGTTGAACCTGTAGTATACAACGGTGGTTATTGGAAACTGCGCCAAATTACTATTGGATATGATTTCTCAAAATACATTCCTTCAAACTTAATGGTCAAAGGATTAGCGCTTAACTTTGTTGCAAACAATGTGCTGATGTTGAAGAAATGGGTTGACAATATCGATCCTGAAAGTTTTGGTTATAGTTCTGATAACCTTGTAGGAATGGAATCCCCGGGACTTCCAACAACAAGAAGTATGGGTTTCAATTTTAATGTTAAATTTTAAATCAACAGAAACATGAAAAAGATATTTAACCTTTGTTTTCTGGCTCTGTTATTCACAATGATCAATTCCTGTGAAAAGGGCTTTGACGAATTAAATAAAAGTAAAACTAGCCCCACTGAAATTGATCCTGCATTTATTTTAAACAGGGCGACGATCAACTCCTCCATTTCAACTTTGATCTATGAGATTGCTATTGTACAGCAAATTGTTTCACCCTTTTCGGGTGTATTAAGCGGAGCGAATTACAATCAGGACAATCGTGCCTCTACCGATGATAATTGGCAAAGTCTTTATCGCAATGTGATTAAAGATACCAAGGACATCATCTATCGCACCAAAAATGACCCGGCAAGGAGTAACATGTTGAACATGGCCCGCATATTACAGGCCAATGCATTTATGATCCTCACCGATACTTATGGAGATATCCCTTATACCAACGGTGGTGAAGGATATTATAGCCAGGTATTCTTCCCGGTTTATGAGTCCCAGGAGTCGATTTATGCCAATATAATTACAGAACTGACCGATGCATCTGCTGCTCTGGATGCCGCAGGAAAGATTGAAACTGCTGACATTTTATATGGTGGCGATGTGGCTAAATGGAAAAAATTCGGCTATTCCTTATTGCTTCGCGCTGGAATGAGATTGAGTAAAGTTAATCCAACACAGGCACAGGCCGTGGTGAATACGGCCGTCCAGGGCGGCGTAATTACCTCCAATGCTGACAATGCAATGGTCAGGCACGATAGCAACTATAAAAATCCAATCTCCAATACCCTGAATTCTACAGAGGCAGCAAATTATTACTTGACAAAACCTTTTGTGGATCAACTAAAAAGCACCAATGACCCCAGACTTTCTGCTATTGCCATTCGTTACAAAGGCGCTACTTCCGGCACAACCCAATTACCTGAAAAGGGAACTACATTGGCTGCTGATCAAATTGGAATGCCCATGGGAAAGGACAACGGAACCATCGTAGCAGCAGCTACAGCCGATGGATTGGCCAGTTTATATGAATATAGCCAGGCCGATCGCAGGCGCATTGCCAAGTTAACTGCACCGATGTTTCTGGTAACAGCTGGACAAACCAACCTATTACTTGCAGAAGCAAGTTTCAGGGGATGGATTTCCGGCACTACGGCCGCTCAATATTTCACAGAAGGTGTGAAAGCCAGTTTGGACCAAATGGCTATCTATGATGCAGCTACTGCCATTGCCGCAGCTGACAGGGATGCCTACCTTGCCGCCCATCCGCTCACCGCTGGAACCGAATTGGAACAGATCAACCGTCAATATTGGATTTCTTCCTTTTTAAATGGACCAGAAGCTTTCGCCAATTTTAGGAGAAGCGGTTTCCCAACTTTGACGCCTAATCCATACCCTGGAAAGGAAGTCGATTTTATTAACCGTCTCACTTATCCAAATTCGGAGATCTCGGTCAATTCAGAAAATGTGAATGCGGCAATTGCCAGGCAGGGACCCGATAATCTGGCCACAAAAGTGTGGTGGGACAAATAAATAAAGGTTTTTATTCAATTAATGAGGTTGTCTCAAAATAAATTTAGACATTTAAAGCTGTTTTGTGAGACAACCTCATTTTTTTGATTCAATTTTCTGATTCTTCACAATACGAATGAACTGGTAAGTTGAAGCTTGTTTTATAAATATTTATATCAATCATATATCAACCTAAACCTTTATAAAAATGATCAAAAATTTACTGTTATTTTCACTGCTTGTCATGGGTAGTTTCATTGCCCATGCTCAGCGTGTTGGCGCTTCTTCCGAATACATCAAAGCTTTAACTGCAGAGTGGAAAGGCGAACGTTTTCCTGATGGCAGACCAAAAGTATCAGACGCTATCCTGGAAAGATTGAAGAACATTTCCATTGAAGAAGCCTGGGGCGTATTGAAAAACAAGGGATTCCTCAACCAATTCGAAGGTGACTGGACCATCATCAACCCTGATGAAGCCATGACCGGAAGGGTCGTAACGGCTCAATACATGCCCCTTAGACCTGACCTTGAAAAGCAGGTCAAAGAGCAAGGGAAACTGGAAGACAGGGCCCAAAAGGGTGGAACCAATTCATGGCCCATTGATCTGCTCACCGAGGGCGATATCTATGTAGCCGATGGTTATGGAAAAATCGCCGATGGCACATTGATTGGTGATAACCTCGGAAATTCAATCTATGCCAAATCACAAAGAGGAGTGATTTTTAACGGTTCTGTCCGTGACCAGGAAGGCCTTTCCGAAATCAAAGGATTTAATGGTTGGATCAAAGGAGCAGATCCATCCTACATTTCACAGATGATGCTTACTTCCATCAATACACCCATCCGGGTTGGACGGGCCACCGTATTGCCCGGTGATGTAGTCCTGGCTAAAAAATACGGTGTCATTTTTATTCCCGCTTACCTGGTTGAAGACCTTGTACTCACCTCTGAAGTAACAGCGCTCAGGGATGAATTTGGACATTTGCGCCTCAGGGAAAAGAAATACCTGGCAGGCCAGATTGACAGCGAATGGAGCGAAGACATTAAAAAAGACTTCCTGAATTGGCTGAACAATTACCCGGGCAAATTACCCATGTCAAAAACTGAACTGGATAATTACCTGAAGGAAAGGAATTACTAAATTGGATCCTTAACAAGGAATTATTTCCAAAACCACTAAATTATCGAAACAAATGAAAAGTATTATACAGCAAATCGCTGATCAAAACAAGAAGCTTGAATCGACTGAAAAAGAAGCCATTGAAGCTGAAATTAAAAATCCTGCAACCAGCAATAACCGTCGGAATTTCCTAAAAAAAACAGCCCTGGGTGGAATTGCCCTTGGGGGATTGTTAAAACTGTCGATTGAAGATACCATTGCCCAGACCACTCAAACCGTTTCGCGTGCCTCCAGTCCTTCAGATTTGAAAATTACAGACATGCGTTATGCCCTGACCACTGTATTGGGTGGTACGGCCATTATCCGCATCGATACCAACCAGGGAATATACGGATTGGGTGAGGTGAGGGATGGTGCTGATGTACGTTATGCCCTGATGTTGAAAAGCCGTATCCTGGGAATGAATCCCTGCAATGTAGAGATGATTTTTAAGGCCATCAAGCAATTTGGGGGACCTTCCCGCCAGGCAGGTGGTGTATGCGGAGTTGAGATGGCCCTTTGGGATTTATGCGGTAAAGCCTACGGGGTGCCGGCCTGGCAGTTGCTGGGTGGAAGGTATCGTGATAAAATCAGGCTCTATGCTGATACCCCTGAGGCTAAATCGGAAGATGAACAACTGAAATTGATCAAGTACCGTACCGAAGAACAGGGATATACCTGGTTGAAGATGGACCTTTCAATTGGTGAATTAAAAGGAATTCCAGGAACGCTTGTCAATTCAAAATACTGGGAAAATAATGAAAAACAACTATCCCAATGGGGCGATCAAAGCAATTATATGTCCTATGGAAATACCCAGCATCCCTATACTCAAATCCAGATTACCGATAAAGGATTGGATGAATTGGCCAAAATTGCCGATAAGGCACGTAGCCTGATCGGTTATGATATACCTATTTCGACTGACCACTATGGCCATTTTGACCTGAACAATGGAATAAGACTGGGAAAAGCGCTTGAAAAATACAGGCTGGCCTGGATGGAAGACATTGTTTCATGGGAACTGACCGATCAGTGGAAAACCATGTCTGATGCCCTGGAAACTCCACTGCTGACGGGTGAGGATATTTACCTGTTGAAAAACTTCAAACCCCTGATCGATATCCATGCCGTTGATATTGTTCATCCTGACTTGTCTTCGTCCGGAGGACTTCTGGAAACCAAGCGGATTGGCGATTATGCAGAAGAACACGGTGTGGCCATGGCTATGCACCAGGCTGGAACCCCGGTTTCATTCATGGCCAATGTCCATTGTGCCGCTGCCACCCAAAACTTCCTGGCACTCGAACACCATTCGGTAGACCTTCCCTGGTGGGAAAGCCTGGTGAAAACCACCGATGGCCGTCAGCTCATTACAAAAGGCTTTGCCAATGTTCCGCTGGATGCTCCAGGCCTGGGAATTGAATTGAACGAGGATGTTGTAAAAGAACATTTACACGCAAAAGATAAAAGCTTTTTTGCCCCAACCGACGAATGGACTGAAAAACGTTCACACGACAGGGTTTTTAGTTAAATTCACAAAGTCATCTGAAAAAGTTGCCGGCTTACCATTTGTATCCGGCAACTTTTCTGTTAATTTTGAACTGATCATTCAAACCAGTTTGCCAACCTACGCCTTCCATGAAAAAAATCAATATTTACAAAATAGCACTTGGATTTTCACTTATTCTACTCCTGATCACACTGCTGATGGTTTTTACTGGAAACCTGTCCAGCGCTGGCCCTTACCTGATTGCATTCTTTTTATCCCTGGCAATAGCTGTTCGGGGATTCGCAGCATTGAAAGGATTCGCCTATACAATCTGGATATTTACCGCTGTAACCAGCTCCATGTTCTATCCCGAGTATTTTACTTCAGCTGGTGATTTCCAGTTTAAAACAATGATTGTACCGCTCTTGCAGGTCATCATGTTCGGCATGGGATCACAAATGAGCCTGAATGATTTTACCGGTGTGATCAAGATGCCAAAAGGTGTGATCATCGGGGTTGGATCACATTATTTGATCATGCCACTGGTCGCTTTTTTTATATCCAGGATCTTTAATTTTCCACCCGAGATTGCGGCCGGTATCATTCTGATTGGCTGTGTTCCAAGTGGCTTGGCTTCCAATGTGATGTCCTATATTGCCCATGCCAATTTGGTGCTGGCAGTCACCATTGGTGCCATCTCGACACTCATCTCACCATTCGTTACCCCTTTTCTAATGAAAATGCTTGGAGGACAGTATATTGAGGTGAACTTCTGGAGCATGATGCTCGATATCCTGAATATGATCATCCTTCCGATCGTCGCTGGATTCATTTTTAACCTGTTCAATGAAGGGAAAGATAAGGGAAAGACCAAAGTGATCCAGTTAATTGTATTTTTTGTCATCATCCTATTGACCAACCTGATTTACATGAAAGCCAAACAGGCCGATTTGACCGGATTCCTGGTAGCATTTGCCAAATCCCTGTCCTGGTTTTATTTCCTTCCCATGCTGGTGGCCATTGTACTGCGCCATTATCTCAAAGGGGATAAGAAAATCATGGGGAAAATTCTTTCTCTGGTCTCCATGGTGGGCATTGCCGTGATCATTACCATTATCACGGCGGCAGGTCGCGACAGTCTTTTAAAGGTAGGTGCCTTGCTGATGGTAACCAGCCTGCTACACAACTTAGCCGGTTACTCGCTGGGCTACGGGGTGTCGTGGCTAAGTGGCATGCCTGAAAAAGACCGCCGTACGGTGGCTTTTGAGGTAGGTATGCAAAATGGGGGACTGGCATCAGGGTTGGCACTTCAGATGGGTAAAATCGCCACTGTGGGCCTTGCACCAGCCATCTTTGGTCCACTGATGAATGTCACAGGATCGGCTTTGGCCAGTTGGTGGCGCAGTAAACCTCCAAAGGAAGTCGAAGTGCCCGAAGTTTTGAACGAAGTAATCATACAAAACCAATAAATCAAACCTCATGAAAAAAATACATTATCTCCTTCTGATTTTTATGATCGTTTCGATGGCTGCTTTTTCCCAGGCCAAACAGGAAAAGGAAGTGGCAGAAGCAGTCGAATCCTTGAAAAAGGGAATTGTGGATGCCGATAAGGGCCTGCTGGGCGCCATAACGGCCGATCAGTTGGTCTATGGCCATTCAAATGGCAAAGTGCAAAACAAGGCTGAATTTATTGCAGAAATTCTGAATACCCAGACAATGGATTATACCGCTGCTGGTATTTCCGACCAGACCATCCATATTTCAGGCGATGCAGCCATTGTCCGCCATATCTATTCAGCTGAAACAATCAGCAATGGCACGCCGGGTCATCTGAAGATCGGTGTGATGCTGATCTGGCAAAAGCAGCATGGCAAATGGAAACTGCTTGCCAGGCAGGCCTACAAGGTATAGATACAACTATCTTTTACCCAGCGATTGGCTTAAAGTCATCCGCTCAATAGTTTTTAAATAAATAAGCCAATCAACCCAGTGTTGATTGGCTTATTTATTTAACCCAACCGGTATGATGTATTACATCCCGTATTAGAATCTTGCGGTTCATTTGAATCACTCAACCCTGCGTAAATTTTATTGACTGTTTTTTCATTTCCTGGTTCATATTTGTTACTTGATCGGCATCCCTTATGCTCCTATACGATTGCTGTTTAATAGTTGGTTTTTAGTTTTTTTATGCATACATTGAACCAACTTTGAGTATCCTTACATACACGAAGCATGCACGAACTTAGTACGAACAAAGCAGAAACTAACAATTTAACATGTGCAAAGCAGGAACCGCGTAGGGGAAACATGGCCTGGTAGCTCATGAGAAGGGCATAACAATGGATCAATTAATAACCAACTAAAACAATATGCATAATGGCCATTGTCGAAAATGGCATCAGGAAATATTTATCGGGCATTAATGGGCAAGTGTTCAGGATCAATGGAAATATTCAGAATCAAATTTGAAAATAGTTTCCATTCAATGAAACATTTAATGTATCTTTGCACCATTAATATCTAATTGAGTGGACAAGCTTTTTGACATTATATTTTTAGATGAGTGTTTTGAATTTCTCAGCCTTCTTGAAAGAAAGCACTACGAAAAAATACTTTTTAATATTCGTAAGGCTCAGACAAGGCATGATGCTGAACTATTCAAAAAACTGAAAGAAGAAATCTGGGAATTCAGAACACTTTACCAAGGGATAAATTATAGACTTCTTTCTTTTTGGGATAAAACGAATTCTGAAAATACGCTTGTTGTTTCAACACATGGAATTATCAAAAAAACTAGCAAAATGCCTGAAAGTGAAATCGAAAAAGCAAAACAATTGCGTAGACGATATTTTGAAGATAAAGAAATCACCAACAAGACAAAGAAATGAAAACACATACATTAGAGGAGGTTCAAGACCAATTGATTGGTAAAATTGGGACTCCTGACCGAGATCGATTTGAGTATGAATTGCAAATGGATTTGATAGGACAGGCCATTAAACAAACACGGCAGGAACGGCATTTGACCCAAGAGGAGTTGGGTAAATTGATTGGTGTTCAAAAGGCTCAAATTTCAAGAATTGAGAACAATGCCAGCAACGTAACGATTGAGACTTTGATGCGGGTGTTTAATGCATTGCAAGCTAAAGTGAAGTTGCAAATTGAATTGCCTCACTTCAAAATTGACCTGGGATAATAATTTCTAACAGAAAAGAATATACTGCGATCCCAAAAATATTTGCCTGCAAGAAATAAGTAGGAAATAAAAAGTCCCCTGAAACACTTGATTTCAGGGGACTTCTATTTATTTACTCGAGCCTTTTGGCGGACTCGAACCGCCGACCTGCTCATTACGAATGAGCTGCTCTACCAACTGAGCTAAAGAGGCATTATTTGAGTCCAAAGATAAAAATTAAACCCAAAGATTAAAAGTTCAAAGTTCAAGGTTTAAAGTTTAAAGTTTAAAGTTACGCCCCGATCGACACACAACTTTAAACTTTTAACCTTAAACTTTAAACTCTTATTGATTTTAAATGATCTATTCCATAATTGATGGAATTTGGGAGGTATTGTATTTCCCTTCTTCTAGTTTTTTCCTGATTTCAGCAAATGCCTGGATGGTATATTCAACATCTTCCAAAGTGTGCAAAGCCGTAGGAATCAGGCGAAGCATGATGAGTCCCTTGGGGATAACGGGGTAACCGACCACGGAACAAAAGATATTGTAGTTCTCGCGAAGGTCCATCACGGCACTGGTGGCTTCACCCACACCGCCGGTGAAATAAACCGGGGTAACGCATGAATTGGTAGCGCCAAGGTCAAATCCTTGTGCTTTCAATCCACTCTGAAGGACATTGACGATGTACCACAATTTTTCGCGCAGTTCAGGCTGGGTCCTTAACAGTTCAAGTCGTTTCAAAGCGCCGATGACCATGGCCATGGGCAATGATTTGGCGAATGTCTGAGAGCGCATGTTGTAGCGTAAATAGTTGCAGATATCTTCGTCACCGGCAACAAAGGCGCCAATTCCAGCCATTGATTTGGCAAAGGTTCCAAACCAAAGGTCAATTTTATCGCTTACGCCGAAATGTTCGGGAGTTCCTGCACCTGTTGCGCCCATGGTTCCGAAACCGTGTGCATCGTCAACCAGCAGACGGAAATTGAATTCATCCTTGAATTTGGCAATTTCATCCAGTTTTCCCAGGTCACCTGACATTCCGAAGACACCTTCGGTAATTACCAGGATACCTCCGCCTTGTTTTTCAGCCAGGCGGGTTGCCTTCTGAAGCATGTTGCGCAGGCTGTCCATGTTGTTGTGGCCATAGACAAAACGTTTGCCCATGTGCAACCTGACTCCATCGAGGATACAGGCATGGGATTCCGAATCGTACACGATCACATCATTGCGGCCACAAATAGCATCGATGATCGATACCATGCCCTGGTAGCCAAAATTCAACAGGAAGGCATCTTGCTTTCCTACAAATTCAGCCAGGTTATGCTCCAGCTCTTCATGTTTGTTGGTTTGACCCGACATCATGCGAGCGCCCATTGGATAGGCCAGTCCGTAATCGGCTGAAGCCTGGGCATCTGCTTTTCTTACTTCGGGGTGATTGGCAAGTCCGATATAATTATTCAGGCTCCAAACCAATACTTCTTTTCCTCTAAATTTCATTCTGGTACCAATTTCGCCTTCCAGTTTTGGAAATGCGAAATATCCATGGGCCTGTTTCATGTACTTTCCCAGGTCACCCAAGTTGGTTCTTAGTTTTTCAAAAATATCCACTTGATCTGATTTTTAAATTACTTTCCAAAAGTAATCCTTTTTAATAAGTATGCAAAATTGTTAATTTATACTAAACAGGATTGTAATCTGAATAAAACATTCTACTTTTCGGCCAATAATTTTCTATAAAAATGTATATTTGCGCCATGTTAATGAAAATGAGAAATTTCGCACCCATAGTCCTTGTGTTTGTACTCTTGTTAAGCTCGTGCAGCGATTATAATAAGGTAGTAAAAAGTACAGACTATGAATTCAAGTACAAAAAGGCACTTGAATATTACGAAGCTGGAGAATTTGTCCGTGCTTCCACGCTATTGAAAGATTTACTGAATATTTACAGGGGCACCAGCAAGGCTGACAAGGTATATTACTATTATGCCAAGAGTCAATTCGGCATCAAGGACAATATGATGGCAGGCCATTATTTTAAAACCCTGGTAAAAGAATTCCCAAGAAGTGAATATGCGGAAGAATCGCAGTTCATGGTCGGATATTGCTTTTATCTGGACTCTCCCGGGCCTCGGCTGGATCAGCAGGTTTCACAAAATGCCATCGACGCATTGCAATTGTTTATTAATTTATATCCCAAATCCACCAGGGTAGAAGAAGCCAACCGATTGATCATCGAGCTGCGCGACAAACTGGTGTACAAATCCTATTTAAGCGGTAAACTGTACTATGATCTGAAAAATTACAAGGCTGCCGTGGTTGCATTGACCTCGTCGCTGAAAGATTTTCCCGATACCAAATACCGCGAGGATCTCATGTTTATGCTGCTAAAAGCGAAATATTTACTGGCCACCAGAAGCATTGATGAAAAAAAGCGTGAACGATTGAGTTCTGCTTTGGATGAATATTTTACCTTTGTCGACGAATACCCGGATAGCAAACACCGGAAGGAAGCAGAAAAGTATCATACTACAACTGCAAAACTGTTAAATTATAAAGGTGATTCTAATTTATAGATAATATGGATTTTAAGAAAACAAAAGCAGAAATTACTACTATTTCCAGAGATTTAAGAGAATTGGAAAACCGTACAGGAAACGTTTATGAATCAGTGATGATTTTGGCGAAACGTTCAAATCAGATTGCCTCTGAAATGAAAGAAGAGCTGAGCACCAAGCTTCAGGAATTCGCTTCCTACACCGACAACCTGGAAGAAGTATTTGAAAATCGCGAACAAATCGAGATTTCAAAATACTATGAACGTCTTCCAAAACCCACTTTGATTGCTTACGAGGAATTTGTAAACGATCAGATTTATCACCGCAACCCTGCAAAGGAAAGCCGTAACAAAGAATTGTAATACAAGCCTTTATGAGGCTATCAGGAAAACATATCGTGCTCGGGGTTACCGGAAGTATAGCTGCCTACAAGGCAGCTTATCTTTTAAGGGGCCTTGTCAAAGAAGGCGCTGAGGTTCAGGTGGTGATGACTCCCTCAGCCTTGGAATTCATTACCGCGGTAACGATGTCGGCCTTATCGGGAAAACCAGTTATCTCCGAATTCTTTTCTGCCAGCGATGGCAGCTGGAATTCGCATGTGGATTTGGGCCAATGGGCCGATCTGATGCTCATTGCACCGGCAACGGCTGCCACAATGGGAAAGATGGCCCATGCGGTTTGTGATAATTTACTCATTACAACCTACCTGTCAGCCAAATGTCCCGTGATGATAGCCCCTGCCATGGATCTTGACATGTTCAGTCATCCGGCCAACCTTCGGAATATTGAATTGCTCCGTTCGGATGGCAACCTGATCATTGAGCCGGGCGAAGGTTTCCTGGCCAGCGGCCTGCACGGAAAAGGACGCATGGAAGAGCCCGATACCATCATTGAAGAGGTTGTTCAGTTCTTCAATCAAAAAAAAAAATTACTGAATAAACATTTCCTGGTAACAGCAGGTCCAACTTACGAAAAGATTGATCCTGTAAGATTTATAGGCAATTATTCTTCCGGGAAGATGGGTTATGCCATTGCCCGTGAACTGGTAGTTGCAGGCGCCCAGGTTAGCCTTGTTTCAGGGCCTGTGGCAATCAAAAATGTAGATCCCCGCATAACAGTCATTCCAGTTGAATCGGCCCATGAGATGCATGAAAAATGTCTCAGCCTGTTTCCCCAAACCGATGGCGCCATCATGTGTGCCGCGGTTGCTGATTTTACACCCATGGTGGTTTCGGACACCAAAATCAAAAGAGAGAAAGACGATCTGTTGATTCAGCTAAAACCTACCCGCGATATTGCCGGTGATTTGGGAAATTTGAAAACGGATAGCCAGCTTTTGGTAGGATTTGCACTGGAAACCAACGATGAGCGTATGAATGCATTTGGAAAGTTGAAAAGAAAAAATCTGGACTTCATTGTTTTAAACTCACTCAATGACCAGGGAGCAGGGTTTGGAGTTGATACCAATAAAATAACATTGATCGATAAGAACAATAATCCGACTTTTTTTGAGTTAAAATCCAAGGCTGAAGTCGCGGCTGATATTGTCGTTGCCATCATTTCAGAAATGGAGCGAAAAGGAAAACTTCAGGATTAATTCACCAGTATTCATCAGATTAAATGATCGGTATGAAAAGAATTGGGTTGCTTATCATCGTTTGCTTTGTGACACAGCAGTTGTGGGCACAAGAGCTGCGATGCAATATCAGTATTTCGGCTACAAAAATCCAGGGTACCAATAAGACTGTTTTTGAAACCATGCAATCTGATTTGTATGAATTCATGAACAACCGAAAATGGACTGAACATACCTATTCGATGGATGAGCGAATTGAGTGCAGCTTTTTCATCAACCTGGAGGAGCAGATTTCATCCGACGAGTTCAAGGGAAGCATCCAGGTTCAACTACGCCGTCCGGTCTTTAATTCCTCCTATGAAACGATCTTGCTCAATGTGAAGGACAAGGATTTCGATTGCAAGTATGTTGAGTTCCAACCTCTTGAATTCAACGAAACTTCCAACAAAGACAACCTGACCAATATATTGGCCTATTATGCCTATATCATTTTAGGCATGGATTACGATTCATTTTCTCCCGAAGGAGGTACCGAGTTTTTTCAAAAGGCCCAGGCCATTGTAAATACCTCGCAGAATGCGCGCGAGAAAGGATGGAAAGCTTTCGAGAGCGAGCGGAACCGTTACTGGCTGGTGGAGAATATTTTAAATAAAGCTTATTCAGGGTTCAGATCCTGTACCTATCAGTATCACCGCCAGGGACTTGATATCATGAGTGATAAGGCACCCGAGGGCAGGGCAGTGATCGCCGAGTCGTTGAAATCAATTCAAAAAGTATTCAGGGCACGTCCGTCGTTGTATATTTTGCAGGTGTTTTTTGATGCCAAATCGGATGAACTGGTCAATGTCTTTTCAAAATCATTTCCCGATGAGAAAAACAGGGTTTCAGTCATCTTAAATGAATGCGATCCATCGAATGGAAGCAAATATGAAAAAATACTCAAATCAGAAGGCCTTTGAGATTTGAATAAACAACTATCTTTAGCATTCGAAATAAGTATAGTTGTTTTATAGTTATCAAAGAACCATTATCTGATTCAAGCCAGTGCTAAAATCTCTTTCAATAAAAAATTATGCCCTCATTGATTCGCTAAACATTGGATTTAGTGAAGATTTGAATATTCTTACGGGTGAAACAGGAGCTGGGAAATCCATCTTGCTGGGAGCCATTGGACTGATCATTGGTCAAAGGGCGGACTTATCAGTTTTGCGCGACAAATCCAAGAAATGCACCGTTGAAGGATTATTTGAAATCTATAATTATGGACTTGAAGGCTTCTTCGATGAAAATGAACTGGATTATGAAGATGTCACCATCCTGCGTCGCGAAATAACACCTTCAGGTAAATCCAGGGCGTTTATCAACGATACCCCGGTGAATGTAAAAGTGTTGCATGACCTGGGACTTCAATTAATTGACATTCATTCACAGCACCAGAACCTGGAGCTGAATGAAAAGAACTTTCAATTGCACCTGGTGGATCTGGTTGCCGGAAATGAAGAACTGCTGAAAAAATACAGTGAAGTTTACCGAAAATACCTCTCCCTGCAGGAACTGCTCAACAGAACACTTTTATTGTCCGTTCAGGCCAAAAAAGATCTTGATTATTATATATTTCAGTTCACACAGCTTGATGAGGCCAAGTTGATTGAAAATGAACAGGAAAACCTGGAGTTATTGCTTGAAAAGTTGACCCACGCTGAAGAAATAAAGTCAGTTTTCGGACATCTCAACCAGATCCTCGCTGAAGATGACCCTTCCATGCTGGCTCAACTAAAAGAAAATCTGAATAATCTTGGGAAACTGAAGTTGGTATTTCCAGAGGCTGAACAGATTTTTACCCGTTTGGAATCAGTATATATAGAGTTGAAAGACATTGCCATGGAATCCCGGGTGATTGCTGATAGAACGGAAAACGATCCTGCGAAAGTTGAACAAGTCACCCAACGGCTCGACCTGATTTATTCACTTCAACAAAAGCATAGAGTAACTTCAGTCAATGAACTTTTACAGATTCAGGCTGATTTGAATGCCCGGATTGAACAGGTCAATTCCTACGATACGGAAATAGAACAGATACACCAGAATATACAGGCCCAAAGGGATTCTCTGACCACCTTGGCTGCACAATTGGGCAAAAACCGGACCGGGGTAGCTCAGATGATTGAGAACAAAGTCATCGAAGTGTTGCGCAACCTGGGGATTCCCAATGCCGCCTTTAAAGTGAAATTCGAAAGATTAGCCGATTTTTCATTCAAAGGACTCGAAGAAGTGAGTTTCATGTTTTCGGCCAATAAGAGCCAGGAATTGCAGGAAATAGCGAAAGTGGCATCAGGAGGAGAAATGTCACGCTTGATGTTGGCTGTAAAAACATTGATTACCGATACCAAATCGCTGCCAACCATTGTGTTTGATGAAATTGATACCGGCGTTTCAGGTGAAGCGGCTGTTAAGATGGCACTGATCCTCGCGCAAATGGGAAAAACGGTCCAGGTATTGAATATTACTCACTTGCCTCAAATTGCCGCAAAGGGCAAGCACCATTACAAGGTGTATAAATTTGACCTCGATGACCAGACCTATACCTCCATCCGTAAATTGAATGACCAGGAACGCATTGAAGAAATTGCCCAGATGCTCAGCGGAGAGAATTATTCGCAAACCTCAGTTGCGGCAGCCAGGGAATTGCTTGAATAGGGAATCTATATAATAGTGTTACACCGTCATTCTGAACCAGGTTCTGGATGACGGTATAACACTATTTTGAGCGAATTGGTATTGATACAGCCCGGAATTTACAACCTGTTTTCCAGCACCAATCGAATATCACTTGGGCCCATATTGGCTTTTTCCCCGATCTTAAATCCACGCTTTTTGAAGCGACTACAAATCATGTCGATGGTATCAGCATTGATTCCGTAATCGGGCAATTTGGTACGAATGTCAACGGATTCAAAAAAGTCAATGGTTTTCTGGATCGTTTGGTCAATTTTTTCATCCGTGCTTCCTTCATGAATTCCCCAAACACGTTCACCTAACTGTACTATTTTATCTTTTTTTATTTCTCTTTTAATATTCATGACACCGGGTAAGACAATGGCAAGTGTACGCGCATGGTCGATTCCGTGATAGGCAGTCAATTCGTGCCCAATCATATGTGTGGCCCAATCCTGGGGAACGCCCACTGCGATTAGTCCGTTGAGGGCCATGGTGGCACTCCACATGAAATTGGCCGCTGCTTCATAATTGGTACGGTCGGCCAAAACCTTGGGGCCTTCTTCCACAAGTGTCAACAGAATACTTTCTGCAAACCTGTCCTGAATGGGTGAGTTGACAGGAAATGTAAGGTATTGTTCAATCACATGAACAAAAGCATCCACAATTCCATTGGCCACTTGCTTTTGCGGCAATGAGAAAATCACCTCCGGATCGAGAATTGAGAAAAGAGGCATCACTTTGTGGGATTCAAAAGCCAATTTTTCAGTGGTTTCCACCTTGGTAACAACCGAGTTTCCATTCATCTCTGAACCTGTGGCTGGCAAAGTTAACACAGCCCCGATGGGTAGGGCATGCTCAACGGGTATATGCTTGGATAATATTTGCCAGGGGTCACCTTTTTTAAACAAGGCGGCCGCAGCAATGAATTTTGTGCCATCCAGCACAGACCCACCACCTACAGAAAGTAAAAATGTAATGTTTTCCGCTTTTACCACTTCCACCGCTTTCATCAGTGTTTCGTAATGTGGATTGGGTTCAATACCGCCAAATTCAACCACTTCAAATCCTTTGATTGAAGCCATTACCTGTTTGTAAACCCCGTTTTTGAAAATACTGCCGCCCCCATAGGTTAAAAGTATTTTTGAACCTACAGGAATGTTTTGCCCCACTTTACTGATTTCACCTTTCCCAAAGATGATTTTCACCGGATTTTGGTATTCGAAATTATACATGATTGAAGATTTTAATTGGACGTTTTATATCTCATAAAATTACCTATAATTCTCAAATATGTGATTTATTACTTGATAATAAATTTTAAGGCGTACTTTTGTAAAAAAAACTGTCATGGACAATTCTGATCAGCATGCGGATCACCCGAAGAGCTTTTATGAACGATATACCGGCTTTTCGGATCAGCAGATAAAGGAAATTTTAAGAAGTCACAAAGATTACCAGGAGGCAGCCGTTAACGCAGCTGTAAAAATTGCCATTGAACGTGAACTGATTCATACCGAACAGGATTTACTGGCTCCCGAATATCAATCCCATATCTCCCACACTTGGTCTGTTATTCCCGAAATTCCCAATCCAACGCTGTATAAAAGAGTTGTGGCAAGCATTTTCCGGGTATTGTTCTTTACATCCTTGATTCCAATTATCTATGGGGTGATGAAATATGCCGGAGGTGAACTCAACATGACTTATCTGGGTATTGGACTTGGTCTGATCTGGCTGGGCTTAACCTATGTTTTGTTTAAAACACAAAAGCTGAGTGTTTTGCTGATCCTGTTAGCAATGATTATTCTCGCATTTATCATCCTTGGTTACTGGCTGTTGAGCCATCAATATTTCCAGGTAACAGATCTAGCCGTTCTTGTAATCGGAACCATGGTACTGCTTTACCTGCTGATTTACTTAAAAAAGCTGATTCAGACAAAACCTGAGGATCTTTCAGGACATTAACAGGAGATTCATTCGTTTCACCTAAAGAAACAGGCTATTCGTCGATAATCCAATGAAATGGATGATAAGTTCATTAAATTTGAACCATCAATCAATAAAAACTCATTGTATGTTTATTCTTCGTTTAACCAGCTTGATTTTTGCCCTTGGTTTGTTGGTCAGCAAACTTTTCGCCGCTCCGGTGGCACCGGTTCACGAACTATGGGATGATCTTGATACCCGTACTTATAAAGTACAGCCCTTTACCAAAATTTATCTTGAAGGCGGCTTTAAAGTGATCTTGGAACAGGGATCTCAGCCGGGATTGCGGATTAAAACCGATGAAGATAATTTTAAATACATTGAGGTTGATTCCAACCCTGAATCATTGAGCCTTAAAGTCACTAAAAAGCATTTCAATTTAGATGATCTGGTTTTGTATATCACCTTTAAAGATCTTGAAAAACTAGAGATTGAAGGGGGAATCAGTCTGGAAACCAAAGGCTATGTTGAATTAAAGGATTTCTATTTTCATGTATCAGGTGGTGCGAATATTGAAATGGATATGAAAGCCAACAAGGTAAGAGTGATCGGGGAGGGTGGCGTTAAAATTGAATTCAATGGCATTGCCGATGAACTGGATGCCTCCATTTCCGGAGCCGGATATCTGAATGCCACAGACTTGAAAACCAAACGAACAAATTGCAAGATTGAAGGAGCCTGTGCCGCGGGTGTGTATGCTACCGAATGGTTGAATGCTTCCATCAGCGGGGTGGGTAAAATCAGATATAAGGGCGATCCTCAGGTCTCTAAAAAGATCGAAGGTATCGGTATAGTTTCCCGTGATTAGATTATAATTTTACTTATTTTATCGAAGAGGCCGTTTCAATACACCATTGGAGCGGCTTTTTACTTGTGAGAACTTTAATTAGTTCTACTATGCAATTAACCATTTAGATAAATTGCGTAACTGATATGGGTATCGCTGGAATTCCATTTTGCACATATATCATTCGATAAATAACCAAACTCCAGAATATTTCCTCTGTGAAATGACTATCTCATAGTGGTTTCATGTAATTTATTTAAAAAATAGTGTAACACTTCCTATTTTAGATGAATATAATTTTGTTTGATACTTTATTCATTAAAATTTATAAATTATGAAAACAAATTTATTCATTGAACCCCGTGGAATTGTTGTGAAGGAGCATGGCGCAAAAAAAAGAGTCCGGCAGTCTCTATTTTTGTTTGCCGCCATTGCCCTACTAATGACCTTGCCCTCAGGATGCGATAAATTTTTTGATGAGTTCCCTACCACCGGAGGCGGGCCTGCAGTTAAAAATTACTCGCAAATAAACCTTGTCTCTGATACGGATGCATACCATGCAGCAAGAATTGATCCTACGCTATCAAATGCATGGGGCATTGCTATCAACCCTACTGGTATATTTTGGATCAATGCAAACGGAACCGACAATTCTGAAGTTTATGACATGAACGGTATAGCCAAACGTTCTCCGGTTTCCGTCCCATCGCCAAGTGGAATCGTGTTTAATAATACAACTGATTTTATTATTTCTGCTACAGGACAAGTGAGCAAATTTATTTTTGCCAGTGAAAATGGAAAACTTTACGCCTGGAGTTCGGGTGACTCCGCCAGGACTGTTGCAAATAGATCGGCTTCAAATGCTGTTTATAAAGGAATTGAACTTGGCAAAGATGGAAATGACAATTTCTTGTATGCAACCGATTTCCACAATGGTAAAATAGATGTCTTTGATAAGAGTTTTAACCTGGTTGCAACTAAACCATTCAATGACGCTACAATTCCATCGGGTTTTGCACCTTTTAATATCAGGCTTATTGATAATGAGCTGTTTGTAACTTATGCGAAACAACTTGCACCCGAAAAGAAGGATGATGAGAAAGGGCCTGGAAATGGTTACATAAACATATTTAAGACCGATGGCAGCTTTGTAAAACGGTTTGCTTCCACGGGCGAACTTAATTCACCATGGGGAATCGAAAAAGCGCCCGGGAGCTTTGGTCAGGGAATGAATGTAATCCTTGTTGGTAACTTCGGAGATGGACGAATTAACGTTTATGAAGCCCTGACAGGAGAGTTCCTAAGATCGCTAAAAAGTAAGGGAATGCCTATTACAATTGAAGGTTTATGGGCAATAACATTCCCAGATAATAATGTGCCGGGAGACAACCCAAATAAACTTTATTTTACCGCAGGCCCTGATGATGAAAGCCATGGAATCTTTGGCTATCTCAAAAAATAGGAATCTTTCATTTAAAAGAGGCTGTCTCCTTTGTGGACAGCCTCTTTTAATTATTAATCCTTCCATTCACCAGTGAACTCTTTCACGCTTTGCCTGTTTTATAAAGCATCTTCAGGATCAAATGAATTTCTTCGCAAAAATAGTTCATTTATATTAACCTACTTAAAATCAGGATGTCAATAAACTTTTGTGCGATTTGTTTAAATATATTCTGAAATGTTTAAACAAACCATGCAGATGCTTGTTTTATAAGCAGAGTTTAATTTATAAAAAAAGGGAAAGATGAAAGTCACTGGTTTTTTAAAAACAGAAACGGCAAAACCAAAATATAATGGAACACATTTGCCACGCACGAACAATAACATCAACAATGGACATGAATTGATTGGTGATAACCATGTCGCAACTTCACTGGAAACGCCCATGCGGGAAGATGCTTTTTTGCTCAGTGATGAACAGAAGATGCTTCTTATTGAGGATAAATTCAGGGAAATCATGAATGTCTTGGGTCTTGATTTAAGAGACGATAGCTTAAATGGAACCCCACACCGGGTAGCCAAGATGTTTGTAAAGGAAATTTTTTCAGGCCTGAATCCAGAAAATAAACCGAAGATTTCGGTCTTTGATAACAAGTTTAAGTATGGTGAGATGCTCGTTGAAAAGAACATCAACCTGAATTCAACTTGTGAACATCATTTTTTACCCATCGTAGGTAAAGCCCACGTAGCTTATGTATCGAGTGGGCAGGTGATCGGACTGTCAAAAATCAACAGGGTAGTTGATTATTTTTCTCGCCGGCCCCAGGTTCAGGAGCGCTTAACAGTGCAGATTGCCAATGAGCTGAAACGAATCCTGAAGACTGAAGATGTGGCTGTGGTCATTGAAGCCAAACACCTGTGTGTGTCATCCCGTGGCATCCAGGATGAGAGTAGCTCGACCCTTAGCGCTGAATATGGTGGGGTTTTCAAGGAGATGCACCGAAAAGATGAGTTCCTGAAATATCTTTCACTGGATTTATAGAAGATTCCAAGTTTCAGGTTCCAAGTTTCAAGTTTCAAGTTGCGTGCCGATCAAGGGTCCAACCTTCTGAATACTGAGACTGAATACTTGCTCCTTGCACTCTGCGGTTTATTCCTCATTTTTTTTGTTCATTTGTATTAAATAAGAAAACTATGGATGGAAGAAAACGATCGGACGTGAAACCTGGAACGCTGGTGAATATTGTACAGAAGCAACATCAGGGCACTGGAGAACTGACAGAGGGCATCGTTAAAAACCTGTTGACCAATTCGGATAATCATCCGCATGGCATCAAGGTAAGGCTCGAAACCGGTGAAGTGGGGCGTGTGCAAGAAATTCTGGAGGAAGAATAGGCCACTCCTAAAAGTATAATTTTCATGAAGTGGTTTAAGGTTTAAAGTTCAAAGTTTAAGGTTTAAAGTTGCATGCCGATCAAAGGCGATCCATCTTTTGACTTTATCCCAGGGACTCGGGATGAACTTACATCCAGATCGGCACGCAACTTTAAACTTTGAACTTTAAACTTTAAACTTTAAACATCCAACCATTTAACAACTTCTATGCAAATTCTATCAACCAACATCGCACAACCCACTACCATCCAATGGCGTGGTCAGGACATACAAACCGGTATTTATAAACATGAGGTAGAGAATCCCATTTATTTGGGTTCTGAAGATGTTGAAAACGATCATGTCATTGATCGTCGTTATCATGGTGGTGAAGAAAAGGCCTGTTATCTGTATTCAGCTGATCATTATCCTTTCTGGAAGCAAAAATATCCACAATTGAAATGGGAGTGGGGCATGTTCGGCGAAAACCTGACAGTCAGCGGCCTCAATGAATCTGAAATCCACATTGGTGACAGTTTTCAAATTGGTGAAGCCATTATTCAAGTGACCCAGCCAAGACAACCTTGTTTTAAACTGGGTGTCCGGTTTGGTACCCAGAAAGTGGTCAATGAATTCTGGGATTCTTCATTTCCAGGTGTCTATGTCAGGATTCTACAAGCTGGGCAAGTTACAAAAGGAGACCAACTCACCCTCATAGAAAGTAATCCAGAGAGTCTATCGATAGAGCAGGTCTTTTCCCTATTCGGGAAAAACACGAAGGACATTGAATCATTGACAAAGGCCATTGCCGATCCTTTTTTAGCCCAATCGTGTAGGAAAGATCTCCAGAAGATACTTGAAAGCAGCGAATTGTAAATGCCACTGACCACTGGCTGCAGCCAGTAGCCAGTGGCCAGTAGCTAGTATACCCGTCTTTCAACTAAAATATCCTTCCAAATATTCACGCGTGAGTTTTTCCTTCGGATTACTGAAAATTTCAGAAGCAGGCCCTGCTTCAATGACTTCGCCCAGGTACATGAATACCACGTAATCAGCGATCCGTTTAGCCTGCCTCAAAGTGTGGGTCACCAATACAATCGAATATTGATGTTTCAGCTTTACGAATAGCTCCTCTATCTTTTTGCTTGAAATTGGATCCAAGGCAGAGGTAGCTTCATCACCCAAAATGATTTCAGGTTTCACTGCTAATCCTCTAGCCATGCAAAGTCTTTGTTGCTGGCCGATGGACAAGCTGCTGGCTGGTGATTTTAAACGGTCTTTTACTTCCTCCCAAAGGCCAGCTTCTACCAAGTACTTTTCAACCATTATCTTAAGCGTTTTCATTCTCCTGATTCCATGAATCCTTGGCCCATAGGCTACATTATCGAATATCGACATGGGCAATGGACAAGGCCTTTGGGAGAGTAATCCCATCTTCTTCCGGATGTTTTCAACCTCTACACCCTTCCCATGAATGTTTTCACCATCTACCAATACATCGCCTTCAATCCTGACATCAATCGAGTTTTGAAGTAATCGGTTAAAGGTCTTCAACAAAGTGGTTTTACCGCAGCCTGAGGGGCCAATAATACAGGTAATGGCTTTGTCTGGAATGTCAAGGCTCACATTCTTGAGAATATGATTTTTCGTCAGGTAAACGTTTAGATTACGCACACTGATGTGTGGTGTATGTGCCTTCAAGATTTGATCAACCTCTACCTTATTCATGGTTTTTTTATTTAACTGCAACTTATCAAAAGGTGAATCGAAGTATTTTTCAATTCTCAGCAAATTTTGTATCATATCTTGTTTTTTGAAAATTTACGGCTGTAAAAACGTCCAGCCAAACTTAGTATTAGAACAATGAAGGTCAGAATTAATGCGGCTGCATAAGCCCTTTCCTGAACTTCAGCGATGGGACTGCTCAGTTGGAAAAAGATAGCCAGGGGCAAGGTTGCCACAGGCTGCGAAAGTGAAGTCGGGATGCTGTCTGTATATCCGGCAGTAAAAAGTACCGATGCCGCGTCACCGATGCCGCGTCCTACAGAAAGAAGGATCGCGGTAATAATTCCGGGTGCAACCTGGCGCAATATGACTTTTATTATTTCAGATCGTGTAGCACCCAGTGAAAGGGCAGCATCTTTCATTTCTTTTGGAACACGACGCATCACTTCATCGATTGAACGGATCAGAATAGGTATAATGAGAATGGTTACTGTCAGGATACCGGCCAATAATGATGATCTCAAACCAAGATAGACCATCAATGTAAATCCGAATGCCCCATAAACGATGGAAGGGATTCCGAATAAAACATCAAATGACAAACGTGTAAACTGCGCCAATCTTGATTTCTCAGGTAAATAGAGGTTGATATACAAAACGATCGGCAGGCTGAAACTCAATCCCAGGATAATTGATCCGATCACAATGTACAATGAACCAATGATGGCATTCAGCAAACCACCTTCTTTGCCGATGTAAAATCCACCACCGGGTATTTTTGAGATCATATCCCAACTCATTGCCGGAAGTCCTCGTTTGACAATGGCTACTATGATCATGAAAAGAGAAACAACTATGACCAGTGTCGCAGCCATCATCAACCCTTTGAATATTTTTTCTTCTAATTTCTTTATTCTAAAATGTTTCATGTGTTTATATTTTTAAACACATAGACACATAGGACACATAGTTTATTACGAGACCTCGGGATCTATGTGTGTCTATGTGTCTATGTGTTTATTTTTCATGTGTTTATAGTTGTTTGTTGTCATTCTCTCATGTGTCAAATTAGGATTGACTTGTATGTTTTATAGTGCAAAATTCTTTTCAATGCGGATTAAAACCAATCGTGAAATGGCATTAAAAGCCAAAATAATGACAAATAGGAGCAAAGCTGAAAGCATCAGGGCTGCATCGTACATCGGGATAGACATCATTTCTCCGTAGTTATTCGCAATAAGTGCAGGCAGCGGGTAAGCAGGATCAAAGACCGACTTCGGTACTTCAGAGACATTTCCGCAGACCATCAATACAGCGATTGTTTCACCGAAGGCACGTGAAATGGCCAAAACCACAGCAGCTGCCAGGCCTGGGAATGATTTGCGCAAGACTACTTTTTTAATGGTTTGCCAGTTGGTCGCACCCAGTGAAAGCGACGCTTCCCGCAATCCGCCTGGTAATGCGTCGAAGATTTCAATAAATACAGAAATCATCAAAGGGATAATCATGATGGCAAGTACTATTCCCCCGGCCAGTACGCTATACCCGGTTGAGAATTCCACAAAATGTGGTGCAAGGGTGGTGGATATGAACGGTACTACTACCAAAATACCCCAAACGCCATAAACGACTGGAGGGATTCCGGCCAAGACATCAACCATAGGGAAAACAATTTTCTTGATATACGGATGTGCATATTCCGAAAGATAAATGGCAGATAACAAGCAAAGCGGTAACGAAATAATGATGGCTATGCCTGTCACCCACAAGGTTCCCATGATAAAAGGGTAGAATCCGAATTCACCCTTTAATGGTTTCCAGCTTTCTCCTGTCAAAAGAGCCCACAACGATTGTTGTTCCAAAATCGGAACTGACTTATAGTATAGGCTAATGCCTATAATGACCGCAAATAACAGCGAGATGAGCGTCAGGAACAACATTGAATTCCTGAGTACGAACTCCTTCATTTGTCGGTATTTGTTATATCGAATTTTGTCCATATTCTACTGATTATTTGCCATCTTCATTAAATCCTAAACCTGACCCCGATTGATCGGTGTCAGGTCTCAATAGTTGCTAAAGAATTCAGCAAGTTTTAATTTATGTGATAACACTTGCCTATTTAATTTTATCCAGTCCTGTTGCCAGTTTTTCTTTCGAAAGATTGATGTACCCACTGTCAAACACATACTTCTGCCCATCGGTGAGTGACCATTTGATAAATTCAACCAATTCCCTTTTCAAAGGTTTGCCTGAAGTCACAAAATAGAGATCGCGTGCCGGTGGTGAAGGATACTTACCCGTCGCAATGGCATTGACCAGTTCATCCAGAGAATTATAGAAATTTTCATCCTGATCAATCTTTCCATTGTTGTTGACATCCAGCGGAATCACTTTAACTCCCGGATTGGGCTTTTTTGTTTTGGCATCATAGGCATAACCAATGTTGTTGTAAGCAATACCGGAGGGGTCTTTGGTCACTGCCTGAGCAAGTCCCGGATCGCCAAAAACGCCGACTCCCAATAAATCTTCCTGTTTTTTACCCAGGTATTTTGCCCATGTTTCACCAGCCCCACAGGCATCAGAGCGGGTATATATACGGATCGGAACAGCACTTTTTGTTCCAATTGCCTGACCCCATGTTTTTGTCTTACCGGTAATGAAAATATTGATGGCCACATCACGGTCCAGTCCAATGGCCAGGATGTCTTTGATGTTCGGGTTGGCAGCGCTGACAGTAGGAACCACCGCATCTTTGGTGACGGCAATGGCAAATGCTCCTTTCTTTAACTCCTCAGGATTTATCTCCCGTGATACCAAACCAATGTCAACCATTTTCGAAAGTGCATCGGTCATTCCTTTTCCGGCACCCCCGGCTGAAATATCGAATTTCACGCCCGGATGGATCTTTCTAAACTCTTCTGCCCATTTTACTGTCAATGGATACAGTGCAAATGCCCCCGAAATACTGATGTTTCCTTTCAATTCTACCTTATTTTGGCTGTACGCTTTGCCTGCTGAAAGTGAACTGATCACCAGCAGGGCAACAATATAAATGGTTAACTTTTTCATTTGTGTATTTTATTTATGTTTTTAATTTTTCATTTTCACGGGATTAAAATCACCTTTTCACGGGATTAAAATCCCCGGGCTACAATATAAATCCATCCCTACGGGATTACCGTCTCCCGTCTCCGGTCTTCCTGTTTCCCTAGAACCCTATCTGCAGTTGTACACTCGCCAAATTGTTCGTTACGCTTGCCCCTTCTTCTTCTTTGAAGGTATAATTAACCTGCAATCGGGTACTTGTGTTAAAGTTGTAATTTGCCCCCAACACATACCACGTTGACGCATTTTTTGTTACATCCTTATCCGTATCATAGAAATCATACTTGGCCAATAGCTGTAGTTTTTTCTCCAGGAAATAATATCCCCCCTGCACGTAATAGCCTTCCCGGTCAATCAGGTCATCTGTTCCATGGATGTATTCGCTACGAACAGAGAGATTTTTCAGGTCATAACTCAAATCGAAGCCATACCGGTTGCGATCAACTGATTTGGCAGGAGTTGGATTCGTACCAGTGGTAACTGCAGCTACAAATCGTGACCCATTGTATAGGGCACCACTGATGTCTAGTCCTGTAACCGGATGAAGGATCAGCCGCGCAGCATAATCTTTCCTTTCATTGTTATCGGCTACATTGATTCCCGAACCATTGTAAATGCCTAACCTGTAATCTACAACCGGACGACCTTTCAGTTTCAGGATTGTTCCTCCCAACTGGATGCCAATGTCACGGCCATTCTGGTTGCCACCCACATCTTTGCCACGGGCCACCAAAGCTTCTACAGTCTGCGAACGGTCAATCAACTCCAATTTATTCGAACTGGCCATGTTTTCGAGCGAGAAAGGGACTTTAGCCTGCCCAACGGTAAAGTTGATATAATCGTTTAGTTTTAATTCGACATAGGCATCAACCAGCTTTGGAGTTCCCGCCAGATCAAATTGTACCCGGTAGGCCCAGTAGGGTAAAATACTCCCTTTGACATCCAGACGGGCACGGCGAATATCGAATCCATCAATTTTACCGGTCTCTTCCAGTGCCTGGTATCGCACTTGCGTATATCCGGCCAGGATTATTTTTTTACTGGCATTGACCGGAAATGCTTTTAATTTGGAAAGATTCGCCTGGGCCGCAATGGCAGCTTCAGCACGCAATGAATCAGCTTCCTTTTGTGCGATCAGTTTCTTTTGAACTAAAATGTTCAATACATCATCGGTTGACTGTGAATAGGCGTTCAGGATAAAAACACCAAGTGCAAATATTATAACGATAGTTTTTTTCATTGTATTTCTATTTGTCTATTGATTTACTGTAGATTTCTTCCATAAGCAGCCGGCAAAAGTTGGAGCTATAATGGATTCAACAAAATTACATGTTGTATCAGCTATTAATAGCCTGTATCCTGATTGAATAATTCAGGGTAAGGGGTTAAATTTAATAGTACAAACCATTAAATATTTAATGTTGATGGAGCTAAAGTGGCTATATTCCGGAGTGGAACTAAGCGTGAATGGTTTTTAAAAGCACATTCGCATTCGGAATGTTGAACAATGCATTTGGGGACAACAACACGAGGAAGCATTTGAGTGGCTGGTTCCTTTGATCCGAAGTACAAATTGATGGGATACTTTGAGTGTTGTGTTCATCTTTTGTTTTTTTATTGTGTATTCAAAGCTGAGGATAAAGTCAATGTTTTGAACATTTTCGTTTTGATAATATTTGCTTTCAATAAGTTAATTATCCATGATCTGACCCGAGTATTCGGGGTGAATTGTAAATTATTAAATGGTAAATACTTTATTCAGGATTGATGAAATTGTTATCCTTCATCCAACGGAAAATCGAATATTGAACAAAGGATAGTTCTTCTGAAATTGGCGAAGTATGAACTTTATTGGTAAAAAGCCTCCAGGCAGAGCGTGCCGTTGAGTTTTCGTTGGCAAAAACCAATGAGCGCGGATCAGGGAAATTTCCTGAAGCTTTGAAACTGTCAATGCCCGATGGACTGAAGAATAAGTAGGCGTCGAATGTTTCGCTTACCAATTGTCCCACCTTCTGAAACGGATGTTCGATGTACTGAATCTGTTGCCTGTGCAGCCACTGACGTGTAATGGCCGACAATTCTTCGCCTATAAAAAATACTGGAGTTTTCATCTGTCTTGGTTTTAATGTCCTCACAAAGATGTGGAGGATAATGTGATCAGGAAATACCTTGTTCAGGGTAAATTATATACCACGAAATAGGTAGATGGTTATAGGTTTAGGTAAAACAGGAGAATGACTATAAATAATGAAATATAAACACAAAGACACATAGGACACCTAGATCCCAAGGCATAGGGATAAACTATGTGTCCTATGTGTCTATGTGTTTAGAATTATAAACTCATAAAAACTAATCAATTGACATTTACAGCCACCGGTGCTTCTTCAAACTGGTAAAGAACAGTTGAAAGGTATCTTTCGCCGGTATCGGGAAGGATAACGACAATCGTTTTCCCTTTGTTTTCAGGACGTTTGGCGATCTGAAGGGCAGCATAAGTGGCAGCTCCCGAAGATATTCCAACCAGTAATCCTTCTGAACGTGCCAACTGTCGGCTGGTTTCAAAGGCATCTTCATTGGAAACCTGTACAATTTCATCAATTACCGAACGGTTCAAAACATCAGGTACAAAACCTGCACCTATTCCCTGAATCTTATGTGGCCCCGGGCTACCACCTGACAATACCGGTGAGCTGGAAGGTTCAACAGCGATGATCTGAACAGAAGGTTTCCGCTCTTTTAAAACTTCGCCAACTCCGGTAATCGTTCCACCAGTTCCGATTCCTGAAACAAAAATATCCACTTCACCATCGGTATCATTCCAAATCTCCAGGGCGGTTGTCGAACGATGAATCTTTGGATTTGCCGGATTTTTAAACTGCTGCGGAACGAATGAATGGGGGGTGATCTCAGCCAGTTCAACCGCCTTGCCGATGGCCCCTTTCATTCCTTCTCCTCCGGGAGTCAGAACCAATTCGGCTCCCAGGGCTTTCAGCAGATTCCGACGTTCCACACTAAAAGTTTCAGGCATGGTGAGAATCAGTCGATATCCCTTTGCGGCAGCTACCAATGCAAGTGCGATCCCTGTATTTCCGCTGGTGGGCTCAATGATGACTGAACCTGGCTGGAGTATTCCCCGCTCTTCAGCATCTTCGATCATCGCTTTGCCAATGCGGTCTTTTACACTTCCTCCCGGATTGAAATATTCCAGTTTGGCGATCAGCCTGGATTCAAGCTGATGGTGTTTATTAAAATTGGAAAGCTCGAGTAGTGGAGTGCCACCAATTAAGTCGGTCAATTTTGCTGCAATTTTTGTCATGATGTTGCTTTTTAGTTTTGTACAAATATTGATCAGTTTGATACTGTAAACAATACCGCATTCGGAGTATTTTATATACCATGTTTTAGGTATGCCGAATGAACAGATTGCTTGCTTCTTCGCAATTACACTTCGGTCTAGGTTAGGACGAATACTCCCTGACACCAATGAAAATAAATAGCTTAGCTTTCAGTAATCAAGATTAAAGAATGTCGTATGATAGGATCTGCATCTAAAGCTTCTGGAAACCACGAAGTGGTTGAATGTGAATAACCACAGGTGCAACCTGTGGGATGAGATAGCGAACCTCCTCAGGTTGCACCTGTGGTTATTCAC
>DASXUZ010000264.1:0-15027 GCA_036504555.1 Prolixibacteraceae bacterium
CCGTTTTTTACCCGCCCCTTCTGTTTAAATCAATGTCCCCTATTTTTCTTTTCCCGCAGCAAAAACAATTTACTCCTTAAATTATTTTGGTGAAGCTTCCACTTTGTGAGCCCCTGGAGTCTTGCAGCCGAAGGCTTTGGCCTTCCCTAAAGATGATTTATGCAGGGATACCAGCCTACTTCCAGTTGCTTTTTGAAAAATGTTCGTGTCTTATAAATTCAATACAAACTCAATACCAAGTCAATATTAAATCCAGTGTTTACAGGTACATTACAGGTAGCTTACAGGTAGATTACAGGTACATTACAGGTTAATGAACCTGTAATGTACCTGTAATCTACCTGTAAATTACCTATTAACACTTGATTTAGTATTGAGTTTGTATTGAATTAATATTGATATTACAGAAATGAAGCAGAAGCAAAAAGGAAGGAGATGGCTGAGAATTAGGGATCAGGGATTTGAGCAAGGAAATGGTTTTTAAAATCAACGTCCCCTTGGATCATACAATAAAGAGGGCAGATTTTCTCCCGCGGGGTGTAAATTAGAATTGAACTGCTCCTATGGGAGTGGATGAAATGAGGGATTAAATAAAAGTAACGATGAGGTTCAGGATCACAAAGCCAAGGGTAAAGCCGGCATATACTTCCGACCGGGTATGTTTTAACAGGACCAGGCGCGAGGTTCCCACCATTCCGGCCACCAGTATCAGGAAGGTTAAAATAAGCACGGGATTCTCCTGAAGCCGGAAGGACATGGCGATCAGGCCGCCAATCAGGGCTCCGATGGCTGCTGAATGGGCGCTGATTTTCCATTTCAGCGATATAAGGATCAGCGCAATCTGAACCAGCACCGAGGCAATGAGGAAGAGGTTGAAGATGGGAAATAAGGGCATGCGCTCCAGAATCACATAGCCGAGGTAATAAAATATCGAACTGATCAGCAAGGGAATGATCCGGTCGGTGCTCTTTTCCATTTTCAGTTCAAATTTAGGGCTGAGCAATAAAAGCCCGATGCTCACTGCCGGAAGAAGGCAGGTAAAAAGAAAGACGACCAAGAGCAGCATTTTTTTCACACTCCAGGGTAGAAGCGCGAAATAAAAGCCTGAGTTGGACAACAACAGAAATCCCCAAGTGGGAATCAGCAAGGGATGAAATACCAGGGAGGTAATCCGTGAAAGGGTCTGTATTAAGTTTTTCATGTGAGTTCTTTTCGCATTCGGGCAACCGGGATTCCTAGCTGTTCTCTGTATTTGGCCACTGTACGCCTGGCCACTACGTATGACTTTTCCTTTAGAATGGCGGCTAGCTTTTCATCCGTGACAGGGTTTCGCTTGTCTTCATTTTCGATGCATTCGCGGAGGATGGTTTTTATTTCGCGTGTTGATACCTCTTCGCCTGTGTCAGTTTGCATTCCCTCAGAAAAGAAATATTTAAGGGGATAGATTCCAAAATGTGTTTGAATATATTTGCTGTTCGATACCCTTGAAATGGTTGAAATGTCCAATCCGGTCACATCGGCAATGTCTTTGAGGATCATGGGCCGAAGCTTGGTTTCATCGCCTTCCTGGAAGAATTCCTTCTGAAATTCGATGATCTCCTTCATGGTTACCTGCAGGGTTTGATGGCGCTGTTTGATGGCATCAATAAACCACTTGGCCGAATCGAGCTTTTGCTTCATGAACAACATGGCATCCTTCTGATCTCTGGAGGCGCCGGTTTTGTTCACCGAATAGGTTTTCATCAGGTCCATGTAGGTGGTGTTGAGCTGAAGATCGGGAACATTCTTCTGATTCAGGCTCAGGTGAAGCTCCCCATCAATGTTGTCGAGCAGGAAGTCAGGAACAATCACCTCGTTCGATTTGGCCCCCGGGTTGTTGTATGAACTGCCTGGTTTGGGATTGAGTTTCAGGATTTCATCAATGGCATCCTTGAGTTGGATTTCTGTAATTTCGAATTTACGAAGTATTTTGTCGTAATGTTTTTTGGTAAACTCTTCAAAGGTTTCCTGCAGGATTTTAGCTGCCAGGCAAGCGGCATCACTGCCTTTTTTGCGCAATATCTGCAACAGCAAACATTCCTGAAGATCGCGTGCCCCAATGCCTGGAGGGTCAAAGTCCTGGATCAGTTCCAGGTAGCGTTCCAGGTCTTCCAGTTTGACTTCCATGTTGTTGTGGAAGGCCAGGTCGTCGGCAATGGACAGTAAATCGCGGCGCAGATAGCCGTCTTCGTCAATATTCCCGATGATGTATTCGGCGATTAATTTTTCTTCTTCCTTCAGGTCGGCCAGTCCGAGTTGCTCAATGAGCGAATCGTGAAAGCTAATCCCGGATGAGTAGGGCATATCGATCAGCTTATCGTCTTTAGAATAATTGTTGGCCGCCAAACGATAACTGGGAACGTCTTCATCGTTCAGATAATCTTCGATCGTAAATTCATCCTCGGAGGAGGAAGCATCATCTGAGTCATCATAGTTATCATCGCCCTCGTTGTCTTCCATCATTTCGAGAATTGGATTTTCTTCCAATTCGCTTTTAATCCGCTGCTCGAGTTGAATTGCCGGAATCTCCAACAACTTTATAACTTGTATTTGTTGTGGTGAAAGTTTCTGTAATAACCGTTGTTGTAAACTAAGTTTTTGGTCTGCCATTCTGCTTCAACTTTCCCCAAAATTAAGATTTTTAATTAAACCAAGACCTATTTCTACCTAAAAAGCAGCATTGCATCAAATGTAGCGGTCCATTAGTATTCTGGCTGGGGATTGATGAGTAAGCCGGTTTTTTTATTTTTTAGTATTTTTCTAGGTTTATAAAACGGGGTATAATCGGAGGGTTTGCGGTGTTGGTCTCTTTTTCCAAACAGATAGAAACAGGCTCCGAAACTAAGGCCTGCAAATTCGGCGGCTGATGGAATTAGAATGGCAGTCAGATTGTCGGTTCCAAGGAAGAATTGGCAAACATCGCCTTGAAACAGAAAGGCCAATGGAATATTGAAGTAGGAATCTGCAAGAATTGAATAACCAGTACTAATGGAGAGGTTTTTGTTGATCGTGAAGTTGGAAGTGAAAGTCAGACTGTTATAATTCAGATCTTTAACAATTACAAATCGGTCTGTAATGCCCAGGGCAATGGAAGGGTTCAGTTGGTATTTTAACCCGGTATACAAGGTCGTGGGCAGGGGTCGCGAAAAGGCTGAACTGTCGCGATCTAATTTGGAGAAATCAATTAAATCGGAAAAGTTATAGTTATTCTCCTTGGTGATGGTTTGATGATCGCCCGGGGGGCCAAGTACATAGTTTTGGGCCAGTGGATAGGCTTTGTCTGCATTCCTTGAACTACGGTTGGTTTTCCAATTAATTTTACCCAGATCAATGACACTCATCGAAAATGATAGTTCAGGCATAATCCGGTAGTTGAAACCCAGGTCGATGCCTGCGCCCGGATTGCCGGAATTAAATAAATAATTAAATATGGTAGAGTTTTTAAATTGAATGTGTACAGAATCATGGGGGGCCAAAATGGTCTGTTGGGGGAATGAAATATGTATCATTCCCGAAGTTTTTAAGATATAGTCATTGGGTGTATTGGGGTCTTTCTGAATGGCTCCTGATAAAGTGGAAAAGAAAGCATATTTTCCAAAATACAATTTGGCCCGTATGCCGGCAGAAAATCTATTGGAGGGTGCCTTGTAAGAATAGCCAAGGCTGTACTCTCTATAATGGGAGGACTGTGCTGGCAAATACTGGATTTGATTGATGATGGCAGTCTGCTGATCAGACTTAAAAATAAATTTGGTGATATCACCCTTCACCGCTGCCAGAAAGTATTCGCTGTCTTTGACTTTGAAATTAAAAAAGCCAATATTCGAATGATAGGTGAAACTCAACAGCGAACTTTCAAGATTCTGATGGAAAAAAGACTGGGTGGCCATTCTTTCGAATACCTTCTTGAATTCTTCGTTGGTGATGGTTCCGCTCAGAAATCTTGAAGTCAAATTCTTAATGACCTCCTGGTTGTTGTACCCCACACTTGTTCCTGCCAGGGGGAACATGCTGAAGGTAAACTTGTGGCGGGAAGTTAAAAAAGCAGGATTATAATCGCCAGAGTTAAATTGATGATCCAACGAATAAAAAGCCAGATTGGGCTGAGCTTTGGCCCCAATCAACAGGAACAGCCAAAAGATCAGAAATAGCAATTTGCGCTTATAGTTCAAGCCGTTTTTCATGGATCAGGGTTATGCATATTGAATAGCTGAATAATTGTGATCAAAATCTATCAATGGGAGCAGGGAATTTCCCCAGCTCAATCAAGCTAATAGATTTATTTATAACGCCTAAAACAAACGTATAAGTATTTACTATTAAATAATTTACAAGTTGCAATTCGTCAAAATACAGATAATTAGCCGGCTGCATGCAAGTTAATATAACAATCTATTTATCGAATCAGTTCATATTGTTTTGTTTTGCACCGGTATTACTATCCAAATAATTTTAAGATTATCCACTTTTGCCCTACCCTTTAAGCTTCAAACTTTGAAAATCCCTAAAACTTAAGATAAGATAAAACAAGCTTGAAGTTAGTGAAAAAAACGATGCAATTGGTCGTATCCAGGGATTTTATGTGCAGAAAGAGAAGGACAGAAAGGTGACCTGGAATCAGTTAAAAAATCAGGTCACCTTTTTTCTCCTTCAAGGATGAAAAATATCTTGATGCTAAAATTCAGCATTTTTAGGCGTTCTTGGGAAGGCAATGACATCACGGATGTTGCCCATTCCGGTCACAAACAGGATGAGGCGTTCGAAGCCAAGGCCAAAACCACTGTGAGGAACCGTACCGAAGCGACGGGTGTCCAGGTACCACTCCATTTCATGAACCGGAACACCCATTTCATCCATGCGTTTTACCAATTTGTCATAGTTTTCTTCGCGCTGTGAACCACCAATGATTTCACCAATGCCAGGGAACAAAACATCCATGGCGGAAACCGTTTTGCCGTCCTCGTTTTGTTTCATGTAGAAGGACTTGATCTCCTTGGGATAGTTGATCAGGATGACCGGTTTCTTGAAATGCTTTTCAACCAGGTAGCGCTCATGTTCGGTTTGCAGTTCGGTTCCCAAATCGACAGGGTATTGAAATTTTCCCTTTTTATACGGGTTTGAATTTTTCAGCACATCAATGGCTTCGGTATAGGGCAAACGTACAAAATCGTTTTCCTGGACGAAGCGCAGTTTTTCAATCAGTTCCATAGAACGCTCGTCCATGGGTTTATTTTTTTCTTCTTCCTGAAGACGTTTGCTCAGGAATTCGAGGTCATCCATGCAATTTTCGAGTGCATATTTAATCAGGCTTTTCAGGAAATCTTCAGCCAGGTCCATGTTGTCTGTCAGTTCATAGAAGGCCATTTCAGGCTCAATCATCCAGAATTCAGCAAGGTGGCGCGCCGTGTTGGAGTTCTCGGCCCTGAAAGTGGGTCCAAAGGTGTAAATATCGCTCAGGGCGGTGGCACCCAATTCACCTTCCAGCTGTCCCGAAACGGTTAGATTGGTAGCTTTCCCGAAGAAATCCTGCGAGTAATCAACGCTTCCGTCTTCGAGTAGGGGAGGATTCTTGGCATCCAGTGTTGAAACCCGGAACATCTGTCCTGCTCCTTCAGCATCGGACCCAGTGATGATGGGTGTATGCAGGTAGACAAAACCTTTGCTGTTAAAATAGCTATGGATGGCAAATGCCATGGCATGTCGAATGCGGAATATTGCGCTGAAGGTTGCTGTGCGGAAACGCAAATGGGCATTCTCGCGCAAGAACTCCAGGCTGTGTTTCTTGGGCTGAATGGGATATTTATCGGGATCTGACTTGCCGTAAATGATAATTTCAGTGGCATTCAGTTCAACAGCCTGTCCGCTTCCTTGTGAGGCTACCAAATCGCCTGTGATGGCCAAGGAGGTACTGGTATTGATGTCCTTGAGCAATTCTTCGCCAAATTTTTCAACATCAGCTACAACTTGCAAATTATGAATGGTCGAACCATCGTTCAAGGCAATGAAATTTACGTTTTTGCTTCCTCTTTTGGTTCGTACCCAACCTTTGACCAATACTTGGGTTCCAATGAGTTCCCCACCGAGTATTTCTTTAATTTTCAGTCGTTTCATGCTATATATTGTTTGCTGATGATTATTTGTAAAATGATGATCTAAATGGCTACAAAAATAGGTTTTTCCACCTGAAAACAGATCGAGCCCCCTTAAAATTGAGGTCTGGATATATAAATTTAAGATTTCAACCTTACAAGTTCCAAGTTTAAAGTTACAAATTCCAGGTTGCGTGCCAATTTGGATGCAACTTGGAACTTTAAACTTGGAACCCTATAGTGTCTTCAGCAATTCAATTTGGGGCAGCAGTCTTTCCCAGGTCTGTGGTGGAATTTTAGCACCCATCACTTCTACCACACTTCCGGCTAACAGAGAACCGATTTTTCCGGCAACTTCCAGGTCGAGGTTTTGGGTCAGGGCATATAAGAAGCCAGCGGCGTAAATATCGCCAGCCCCGGTTGTATCAATGCTATGGGCCGGGATGGCATTGATGCGGATCACCCGGTCACCGGTTTGAATGACTGAACCCTGTGCGCCCAATTTCACAACAGCGATGTTACACATGCCGGCAATCTCGTGCAAAGCCTCAAGTGGATTTTTTCCCGTGAGTGCGAGGGCTTCTTCCTCGTTGGCAAAAACAATGTCTACATATTTACGGATCATCTCATGGAGGAAATCCAGGTTTTCTTCCACGATATTAAAGCTGGCCATATCGATCGATACCAACAGCCCGTTTTCCTTGGCAATCTTCATGGCTGCTTCAATCAGGGCATGGTTTTGAACCAGATATCCTTCAATATGGAGGATGCCATAATTTCCGATGATTTCAGCGCTCATTTCCTCAGGGGTCAATTCAAGGGCTGCCCCCAGGTAAGTTCCGAAAGTACGTTCCGAATCCATGCTGATCAGGGCAGTGGCGTGTCCGGTACCGGTTTCACTATAGAAAAAATGGGGATGGATGTTGTGTTCGGTAAAGTCGCTGACAAAGAAATTTCCCATTTCGTCATTCGATATTTTGCCAATGTATCCACATTGTCCCCCTAATTTGGCGACTCCATGAACGGTATTGGCGGCCGATCCGCCAGTTTGAATAATTCTGCCGAAGTTTTCTGTTTCTTTTTTTATTTCAGCCGAGAGTCCTGCATCCACCAGGGTCATGCTGCCTTTGGCCAAGCCAAATTTTTGTAATACAGAGTCATCCGAAATATTGATCAAAACATCGATCAGTGCATTCCCGATTCCGAGAATTGATTTTTGGCTGTTTGGGGCCCCATTAAATGTGTTCATAGAAATATTTTATGCAAAAATATTTTTTCTTTTCGGAAAAGCTACTACTTTTGCAACGCTTTTATAAGGAAACGTCCTAGGGTAAAGGCACACAAAGTGAAATAAATTCTCTAGTAGCTCAGTTGGTTAGAGCGGCGGACTGTTAATCCGTAGGTCGTAGGTTCAAGTCCTACCTGGAGAGCCAAATTAGAAGTAAAATTCACAAGAACGCTTGAAATCAATGATTTCAGGCGTTATTTGTTTTTACAATACCTTGAAATTTACTGTTTATCTTCTTTTTAAGGTGACCAATTCTTGATGCCCAAACCTGCATGGATAAAGGATTTAGCAGGTTATTGAATGGAAATGAGACAACTTTATTTTGATGACATGAATGAAGAATGGATTCAGCATGAATAGATTGCTACATTCATCTCTCTTGTTGTTTCCGCAGATACCGCAAGTAGTATATTTTAGTTTCAATCAGTCCAAAAGGAAGCAAATTGCAAAATTGACCCATTGCGGTATCTGCGGTAACTGCGGTATCTGCGAAATGTTGGCAAGCCTGAAGGTACTATTAATTGCTTTCTATTCTTTACCTACAACAATGTCAGGTGATCCGGAATTTCCGACTTGATCTATCCTGAAAATATTTCACCTGTGATTGGGATTTATCTTATCTCAAAAACACCTTTGGCAATTGATATATTGATTATATAGTTGTAAATTGGCTGCGATAAAAGTAATGGGAAACAAGCAATTGTATCTGCAATTGCATGCTTACCGGGCAGCAGGGATTGAACTTCATCAGTAATTGGATATGAACATATTAAAGGGTGTCAGGTATTGGAATAAGGGGCTAATTGGTAATCGAAGTCCTGTCATAATAAGGTTCTTAGCTCTATGGATGATTGTGTTAACGGTCATGACATCTTGTGAAACTGAACCGGATTCATCTTCCTGGGGTGATAAGAATGCCTTAACCATCAGTCAATACCTTGACAAAAACAAGCATGAATATTCAAAATCCTACCGGTTATTGGTTGAAGGGAAGTTGTTGACCTCGCTCTATGCCTACAATCCTTATGGTGATTATTATACACTTTTTTTACCCACCGATGAAGCCATTGATCGTTTTCTTCTGAAGAATCCCAAATATGGAAATTTTGAAGAATTATTAAAGGACACAAGCTTCATCAAGCGGCTCACCCGTTATCATACCTTAAACAGAAGATTACGCACCAATGAATTTCCTGACGGAGGTTTGGTTGACAGGACTCTGACGGGGGACAGGCTGGTGACCAGCTTTTTTTCAATTGGAGATAATCAGCTCATTAAAATAAACAATGTCGCTCCAATTATCAAACCAAATCTGGAAATGACCAACGGTAACATCCATGTTATTTCGGAGGTTTTACAACCAGTCGATATCTCCGGTTATGATTGGCTTCAACAACAAAAGGATTATTCAATCGTGGCACAGGCAATGAAGCTTTCAGGCATACAGAAAAAACTGAAATGGGTTAAATATACCCTATTTGCCGAACCCGACAGCATTTTCCACCGGTACGGGATTAATAATGTAGAAGAGCTGATTAGCCGTATTGGAAGCCCGGGCGTCCCATTAACAACCATCACAAATACATTTTACCAGTTCGCGGCCTATCATATAGTGAACGGGGATTATTATATGAATGATTTTTATTGGGGCAGTAAAAAATACCTGACCTTGGGCGGTCAACAATTAACGATCAGTGTCGGACAGGATATCAGGATCAATCCAGGTATCGATACGTATGGATTGACAATCTCAGAATCGGGTGACACAACCGAGATCAACTACATCCGCCCGATATCGGAAGGCTGTAATATTCTCACTCGTACTGGCCCGGTTCATTCGATCTCTGAATTAATGTATTATCTACCTTTGCCATAGGAATTTAAAGAGAAATAAATTTCATAGACTTCGAAATCGCTGCGTGTTCACTTCAATTTCAAAAGTTGAACCAGTATTTGACTGTCAGACTCTTACCATTATCTGCGGGTTCATCCAGCGGGAAAGGGGTGCAAGTTACGTTCATATTTCCTTTGTACCCAAAAGTGCTGGGAAGGGTGCCCTTGATCGTGTTACTGGAATGATCCCAAGTGAGGGTATTACCCCCCAAGGTCGTTATTATTTCTTTGGTGACGCCTCCGTTTGATGTGGAAGTTCCGGCTTGGTTCAGTATCCACCGACTAAGGGTACTACGACTAAGTGCTTCCATTCTATGCATTTGTCTGTTATAGGCAATGAAATTGTAAGTATTTTTATCTCTATCAATCCAATTCAGCAGCAAGGAGGAATCAGCCTCCAGGGAGGAATCAGTTATCGGGAAAAAGTACAATTCACCTTTATGGCCTGCGATGGCATCATAAGCTCCTGAATAGACCATCGCTCGTCGGAAGATGGAAAAGGATGGACGGCAGAATACCGGGCCCGTTACACTGGTAAATACCCGATCGGGAATATAAGAACTCAGTCCTATGAAGGTACAATTGCTCCCGAAATCCTTTCTGATAATAGCATCCTCATTCTGATGGAATCGGCTGGCTCCCTTGAAAATAGTCTGATATTGACTTGTTGAAGGATATATGGGAGATGACTTAAAATTTTGAGCGACAATCATATCAACAACATCTGCCGGGAGAGATTTATAATCGTTCCAATGAGGGAATCCTGACTTAATGGTCAGGACATCATCAATGAATTCCCTGAAAGATTCATCAGTGGGGGCGATCAAACCGTTGTGTTTCACCAGGGTTTGATTAATATTATCGAAACGTTCTTTTTGAGGATTAAAGGCCAGAGCAGCGTAATTTAAATCCCATAAGGTATCAACTATTCCCCCATATCTTACCGCTGGTTGACTATTCGTGGCAGGCATGTTTGGTTCAAAATCCGGATAATACCGATAGATCATATCCAGGAAGAGCTGATAGCTTTCACCAGGAGTTTCACTTTCAAGTTGTTCTTTTGCGTTCAGCATGGGGTTCACCACCCTGTCGATGATATGTACAAATCCGTTTTCGGCGAAAATATCAGCATGAATGATTTTGGCTCCCGCGTAATACACATTTCCCGGTTCAAATGCTCTTTTAAAATAAAAACTGTAATCTAAGATATTCAGACCGTTTACAGAGAAATACTTATCGTAAAATATGGGTACATATTTTCTTGATTGAGTAAATGCCATTTTGTATCCGTCTGCGATCGTTGAATCTCTCACGATTATTTCTTTCTTATTCGCCTTTTTGACCCAATATTTTTCATCTGGATTTCTCAAAATAGTTTCGCGTTTATAAGCGTAGGAGTTCGTATTGGCATTATCTCCTGTTCTCCAGCCATCTGAACCCAGAATTTTCAATTGCTGAAGAGACCATGGATCCTGAATGATATGGAATTTGGTGATTTTTTCAAGCGCTGCTTTTGGAATGTCTGAAATGCGGGAATATTTATTTTCAGCCAGGTATTGTCTCATGGCTTCATCCGTGGGTGCAAAAACAGTCCAGCTTCCCGAAACATCAATGATGGTGTCCAATCCTGTAAGTTTTATACATTCGGCGAACAAGCTAAGATTCTCTTGGACCAATACAGTTGTATACAATTTCCCCGGAAGCCAGTCGGGTCTTTTAAATTTATCCTGGTTCGACCATTTTTCACAGCCTGCAAGGAGGATGAAAAGGATGCTTATAAGGAGTATGGCTGCGGGTTGTTTTCTCATGGATTGATTTTCAATTGGTAGATTTCAGGTTAGTGAATGGGCGGCACAAACTACAAAAATTTTACAGAAAAACTTAGATAGATTAAAATAAAAAATTTAAATTTCCATTATAAATTGTCAAATTCGTTCATACTACAAGACGATGTAGCAATTACAGCTTTCAAAATAAATATATTACATGGAGCAATATGAAATAAACATTTCACGGATTATTCAGCATGTATTACGAGTTAAATCATGCGAGGCTTTTTGCAATAATCAGGTTGAAACTTTCGACCATTGGGGGAGACCAAAAAAAGGTCCAATGAATAGCCTGGATTTTTTTGCGTTTATGTTAGTAGTTCAGTTTGTTAACGCAATTCCCCATAATCAATAAGGCATTCGATGGAAGATTATTTTTGTGTTAAAATGTGAAATCTGCTGGTTTGTGATTATCTATATGACTAAATTTAATATCTTACGATCATATTGATTTTTCAGAAATTATATAAGTATAAAATACACCTGTGATGAAATACAGACTCTTATTTTTCTTCTTATTTTCCAGTATCGTGGTTATTGGACAGGAGCATTCCAAAAACCGGCTTGAAAAGGGGATGATAGCATCCAAAAAGAACAAAACCCAGGTATTAACAAATGAAAAGGGGGAATTAATTATAAATGTTTCCCCGGAGGATGTCATTAAATTTAAAGCCAAAGGCTTGGTCCGCTATAGTGACTTCGGTGCTCGGGGAGACGGCAAAAATGATGATATAGATGCCATTGCTGCGACCCATGAGTTCGCCAATCAGCAAGGACTTGCTGTGAAAGCCGACGATGGAGCCACTTACTACATCGGTGGAAAGAACCGCACTGCGGTTATCCAGACCAACACTGATTTCGGCTCTGCTGCCTTTATCATTGATGATTCCAATATCCAAGACCTTCATTCACAGATTTTCATGGTTAGTTCAAGCCTGCGATCCTTCAAACCTGAGGGGATATCGACACTTAAAAGGGATCAGGAGAAAATTGATGTTTCATTGCCCGGGACCTGTCTTGTCACTGTCACCAATTCCGAAGTAAAACGTTATATCCGATTTGGGCCGAACCAAAACAATGGATCCTCCCAGACGGATATATTTATGGTTGATAAAAACGGCCAGGTTGATAGGAACACTCCAATCATCTGGGACTTTGACCAAATCACGGACATCACTGCCCTTCCTATTGATCAGACGACTCTGACGATCACCGGAGGACATTTCACTACAATAGCCAACAGTGCCGAGTCGAAGTACAACTACTATAGCCGGGGCATTGAAATCAGGCGTTCCAATGTGCTTGTAAATGGGCTGGAACACCGCGTTACCGGCGAAGGAGACCATGGCGCTCCTTATGGGGGATTTATCAATATCAGCGATTGCGCCTTCGTAACAGTCACAAACGCTATCCTGACAGGGCACAAAACCTACTCGACCATAGGCTCGGCGGGGGTATCGGTCACCATGGGCACCTATGATCTCTCCCTCAACCGGGCCCTGAATGTCTCATTCGTGAACTGCCGCCAAACCAATGATATCAACGACAACAGGTACTGGGGAATCATGGGGTCAAACTATTGCAAGAATCTTGTATTGGACAATTGCATTTTCTCCCGCTTCGATGCGCACATGGGAGTGGCCAATGCCACCATCCGTAACTCGAAACTAGGACACCAGGGAATAAACGCTATCGGAAGCGGCACCTTTACCGTGGAGAATTCAACTATTTACGGAAGGGACCTGATCGGTCTGCGCAACGATTACGGCAGTACATGGCAAGGAGAATTCATCATCCGCAACTGTGTTTTCGTTCCCTCAGGAGGCAAAACTACCAGTGCAAGCCTGATCGGCGGTTCCAATTCAGGACAGCATGATTTTGGCTACACCTGTTATATGCCTGAAAAGATTACCATCGAAAACCTACGCATCGACGACTCCAAACATCCGGCCGACTACCAGGGGCCGGCAATATTTGCAAATTTCAATCCCGCGATGACCAACGACTCCTACAACGAGAAGTTTCCCTATGTCAGGACCAGGGAAGTCATTCTCCGGAATGTGACCACCGTCAGCGGCAAGCCCCTGAGATGCAGCGACAACCTGTTTATGTTCAAGGATGTGAAGGTAAGCTCCGATCAGCAGGAGAAGTAGCTTGCCTCGGGAAATTGACACTTCTTCTGGGGATATTGAAGCAACTTAATTTACAAAACAGTAAAAGTTGGATGTTGTGTACCTTCCCACGAATCATTGATAATTGCAACGTCATAAGGTCAGGGAAGCAAAATAATAAAAGACCCTGTAAGTTAGATACTTGCAGGGTCTTTTGTTTTAGTAGCCAAACAATGGTTTAAGAAAATAAAACTTACTCTAAATCCGGAAGTTTCTTTATTCAAAATATTTATCCTGATTTCAAAAGCAAAAGCAAACTATTAAAAAACTTCTTATTACTTTTATGACTTCCAGATTACCAGTTATTCCGATCAGGCTCATTTTAAACCTATTTGAGCAATTATTTTTGACTTGTTGAGTTTTTATAGTTTATATACAGTCTTTAATTCTGTAATCTATGAAAAGTAAAAAACCTGAAAATAATAAAGGGATTGTCCTTATCTCGATTCTTTTTTTTGCAGTAATACTAATTTTAAGTGTAACGCTGCTTTTATTCCATTAGTCTAAAAAGACCCCGTGTATTAAATGGGAACAGCTATTTATTAAAACATTAAGCCTATCAATATTTACGGTCAGACTGCTATGTTTTTGATTGTTTATGCTAAGTTTTTGCTTTTTCAGGGTATAGTGATTCAATTTAAATTTACTTTACCAGATTTAAAAGTTAATCATTCTTTCTAGAATCACTTCATGTAATTTGGTTCCACTCAATACATTTTCACCTAATCCTTGAAACAACCTTATCTTATTTTATGGATGATCCTTGTTTGGTTACATGGTTCATTCCTGATGGAAATAATGTATAAGGAATTCGTCAAATCTGATATGTCAAGGGTTGTATTTGTACCTTTTGATTGAAACGGTTTGCATTTATTTCCCAAGGCATCAAAAAGTTCAATTTGAGGCAGTGAAGACCAACTGTCGGGTACTAGGGTTATTCGAAACTTACTCGAAACTTATTCGAATGTTATTCGTAGATTATACGAATAGCTTCGAAGCATCTTCGAATAATCTTCGAATAACCTTCGAATAATCTTCGAATAATCCTAGTACCCGAAGACGATACAGCTGGTTTCAAAAAGCAGATTGGAGAGGTTTGTTGAGCTCGTTAAAAAGCCCGTGCCAGGGTTGTAGGATCACCCCTTGATTTTACAATTTAGAATTGAAGTCTTCTTGCTCTAAATTATTCCAACATTCATTCCAACATTTTTCCATCATAATTCATTTCTTTTTTGTAACTTAGGTTAAATTCAAATAAAAGGGAATCTGATCTGATCATATTTAGGAGTTTATAAAGATTTCGACCGTTTGATTCTCTTCTGATCAGTCCAATGATTGCTTGAATTTATAGGGGTTTGATTTATGATCGCCATCTGGTATACTTAAATATTTTGCTGTTTCACAATTAATAAACCATCAATATGAGTTTAACTGAACCGCTTGGGAAAAAGGATGCATTGATCTTACTGGATTACCAGGCTACCTTGGTTGCCAATTTCAGCGAAAGGGCCCAATGGTATGCCGTCAACAAGGATAAACCCTATGAGGGATGGATCAAGAAGGAGCAAATGCGTCTAAACCTTGTGGAGATGCTGAAGGCCGGAAATTATCGGGTTATCCTGATTACCGCCCGGCCGAAGGAGTACGAGGAGATTACCCTGGAACAGATCAGACAGCAAACCGGGGGATGGTTGCCCGATGAATAGTATTTCAACGAG